>DASRXO010000645.1:0-2054 GCA_035654095.1 Telluria sp. | reverse complement strand
TGACGTAGGGATCCGATGATAAGTGCGTTCGATGATATCGCCTGTGCCGCCGTGGTTCATAAGCCGCCGATGATGGCGCATATTACTTCTGCACCAGCGCCTTGGCGGCCGCGCTGACCTGGTCGCGCAACCACTTGTGCTCGGGCGCCTGGTGCACGCGCTCGTGCCACAGCTGGTAGAAGCGCATCGGCGGGAACTTGACCGGCACCGTGAAGGTTTTCAGCGGCAGCGAGTTTTCATAAAAGCGCACGAACTGGCGGCCGGTGGTGAGCACCAGATCGGTCTGCGTGAGCATGTAGGGGATCAGGCCGAAGTAGGCCGATTCGACCGCCACGTTGCGCTGCAGGCCCTGGCGCTCGAGGAAGGCATCGATCACGCCGTGGTAGCCGGGCAGCATCTGCGAGGGCGCGACGTGCGGCAGCGCCAGATAATCGGCCAGCGTCATCGCGTCGCTCGCGGTGCGCTTGGCGTACGGGCTGTCGGCGCGCATGGTGCAGATGATCGGGTCTTCGAACAGCTTCGAGATGTGCAGGTGGGCCGGCGGCTCGTCCCAGTTGGCGATCACCAGGTCCATATCGCCGTCCGACAGCATGCGGATGTAATCGACGCCGGGGCCGAGGCTGTGGATCACAACCCGGCTGTTGGGCGAGCCGCGGCGCAGGGCCGCCACCACGTTCGGCAGGAACTGGCTGTCCAGGTAGTCGGGTGCGGCGATGTGGAAGGTGCGCGCCTCTTCCTGCGGCACGAAGGGCGACTTGCGCACGAACAGGCTCTCGGTCTCGTCGAGAATGCGCTTGGCGGGCTTGAGCAGGCTCTCGCCATGCTGGGTCGGCACCATGCCGCGCGCGCCGCGCACCAGCAGCGGGTCGCCGGTCAGCTCGCGCAGCTTGCGCAGCGAGGCCGAGATCGAGGGCTGCGGCTGGTTCAGCTTGAGCGCGACGCGCGAGACGTTCTTCTCGACCAGCAGCAGGTAGAGGATGCGGATCAGGTGCAGGTCCAGGTGTTGGGGCAGGGCGGCCATGGATGGGTATATCGGTTCGGTTATGTCGAATATACGACATTTTTCATGTCGAGAGTGTGGAATCAGGCTATCTTCGGTAGATTGAAGAGGAAACCAATGGAAGTTTTCGGATACTTGCTGCCCTACGGCCTCGAATGGCTGAACCTCATCGTGCGCTGGCTGCACGTCATCACCGGCATCGCGTGGATCGGTGCTTCCTTCTATTTCGTCTGGCTCGATAACACCATCCGGCCGCCGGCGCCGGGTTCGGAGCTGGCCGACAAGGGGGTCTCGGGCGAGCTGTGGGCGGTGCACGGCGGCGGCTTCTACAACCCGCAAAAATATCTCGTGGCGCCGGCCACGCTGCCGAAGGAGCTGCACTGGTTTAAGTGGGAGGCGTATTCCACCTGGCTGTCCGGCTTCGCGCTGCTGACCATCGTCTACTACTTCAACGCGCAAGCGATGATGGTCGACAGGGCGGTGGCCGACCTTTCGAGCTGGCAGGCGGTCGGCATCGGCCTGGGCAGCCTGGTGGTGGGCTGGACCTTTTACGACTTGCTGTGCCGCTCTCCGCTGGGCCAGCGCGAGCTGCCGTTCGGAATCGTCATGTTCGCCTTCCTGGTGGCCAGCGCCTGGGTGCTCGGCCACTACCTGAGCGGGCGCGCGGCGTATATCCACGTCGGTGCGATGATCGGCACCATGATGGTGGCGAACGTGGCGATGCTGATCATCCCCGGCCAGCGCAAGATGGTCGCGGCCATGACGGCCGGCCAGAAGCCGGACCCGGTGCACGGCATCAAGGCCAAGCAGCGCAGCGTCCACAATAACTACTTCACGCTGCCGGTCCTGTTCATCATGATCAGCAATCACTACGCGATGACCTACCGCCACGAGCATGCATGGGCGGTGCTGGCGGCGATCATGGCGGCCGGCGTCTTGATCCGCCATTTCTTCAACCTGCGCCACAGGGGCCGCATCGAATGGCGCTATCCGCTGGCCGGCACGGCGCTGCTGCTGGCGCTGGCGATCGCGATCGCACCGCAGCCGCCGGCCG
>DASRXO010000644.1:0-2044 GCA_035654095.1 Telluria sp. | reverse complement strand
CCTACCGCATGCCTGTACATTCTGGCCACACCCATCGGTAACGTGACCGACATCAGCCTGCGCGGCTTGCAGGTGCTGGCGCTGGTGGACGCGGTGGCTTGCGAGGACACGCGCAACACCGGCCATCTGCTGGCGCGCTTCGGCCTGTCGAAACCGCTGCTGGCGGCGCACCAGCACAACGAGCGCGCGGTGGCCGACAAGCTGATCGCGCGCTTGCAGGCCGGCGAGCGGATCGCGCTGGTGTCGGATGCGGGAACGCCGGGCGTGTCCGATCCGGGCGCGCGGATCGTCGACGCGGTGCGCGCGGCGGGGCTGCGGGTGGTGCCGGTGCCGGGCGCGTCGGCGGCGGTGACGGCCTTGTCGGCGAGCGGGCTGGTGAACGACCGCTTCTATTTCGTCGGCTTCCTGCCGGCCAAGGCGAAACAGCGCGAGACGGCTTTGCAGCAATTGCTGACGGTGGGTGCGACGCTGGTGTTGTACGAGGCGCCGCACCGGATCGTCGATTGCGTGGAAGCCCTGTGCGCGGTGTTCGAGCCGCAGCGGCAGGTGGTGTTTGCGCGCGAGCTGACCAAGTTGTTCGAAGAGATCCACCGCTGTCCGCTGGCCGAGGCGCTGGCGTGGGTCAAGGCCGATGCGCATCGCGAAAAGGGCGAGTACGTGGTGCTGCTGGAGGGCGCGGCCGAGGGCGGCGACGCGGCGGATGCCGAGGCCGAGCGCATCTTGACGATCCTGCTGGCCGAGTGCTCGGTGAAGCAGGCCGCGCAGCTGGCGGCGCAGATCACGGGGCGCAAGAAGAACGCCCTGTACGAGCGCGCGCTGGCGCTCAAGGAAAAGTCCTAAAACCGGGGACAGACTACCATTTTGCCGCAACCGGGGACAGACCACCATTTCCTGAGATTTCGAAGGTTTTCCGGGCTTACGGCCTTGTTTCACGCAATTTATTGGCGCTTTGGCGGCGCGGTGCGGCCCTGAGCCAAATCTGGGCCGATTCGGCATCGGCTAGGTAGCAGGCATAGTAAGGACCATCGAGAAAACTCTATCAGTCGGCGTCAATGCTTCCAGTTTTCGAGGAAATGGTGGTCTGTCCCCGGTTTTGGCGAAACAGTGGTCTGTCCCCGGTTTTATGGTTTTACCGGTCGTGGGCTTTTACCACTTACAGCCGCTGTCTTTTTTGTCCATCAGGAGGAACAGCGGCCCGAGCAGGCCGCCGGGGAGGCCGTCCTTGCAGTCGCGCCGCTTGGCGCTGGCGATCGCGCGCGCAGCCTTGGTCTCGGTCTCCAGCGGCTTGGGCGGGATCTGGCCAACCGCCGTCCCCGCCCGCGCCGGATCCGGATCGCTGGCGATCTCGCGCGCGAATTTTTTGGCCGCGTCGGGATCGAAACGCGGCGCCGCGTCCGCCGGCGCTTGCCGCACCGTGAAACTGTCCGGCCCCGCCTCGCGCTCGGCCTGTGGCATCGCGATCACCTCGGTCGATGGCGCCGGACGCCGCGTCGCCCTTGCCGGCGGCGCTTTCGACGCGGCTTGCGCCACCGTCGGCGCTGCGATCGGCGGCGCTGGTACGGGCGGCGCCGGCCGTAGCCACACCGCGATCGCGCGCGGCGGCGCCGTGTCCGCAGGCCGTGGGGGCTGGCTGTGCCGCCAGCCAAACAGCAGCGCGCCATGCACCAGCAGCGACCAGCCGACGCCCGCGACCAGCCGCGACGGCCGCGCCCGCAGCGCGCCGTCCGCAGCCAGCTGGTACGCGGAATTCACATCGGCATTCACGACAGATCCACTGATCGAAGTGCGCCATCCTCGCATAAGATACGAATATGGCAATAGCGCACTTACAAATGCTTATATAAACGCCCGCAAGCCTTGACCGGGCCGCCCCCAGCCGTTATGATGCTGGTCCTCGGAGTGTGGCGCAGTCCGGTAGCGCACCTGGTTTGGGACCAGGGGGTCCAAGGTTCGAATCCTTGTACTCCGACCAGCATGACATGCAGGCTGACGATCGTCAGCCTGTCCTCCCCCGCTTCATTCGCCTTCCCAGTAGTCCACCGTC
>DASRXO010000643.1:0-3011 GCA_035654095.1 Telluria sp. | reverse complement strand
GATCCCGGCCGCGATATCGCATACCTGCTGGTCATAGAAATACAGGCCGGTCACCGCGTAATTCGATTTGGGCTGTGCCGGCTTTTCCTCGATCGAGATCGCCTGCTGGTCGGCGCCGAATTCCACCACCCCGTAGCGTTCCGGATCCAGCACATGGTAGGCGAATACCGTGGCGCCGGCCGAACGCTCGTTGGCCATGTTCAGTTTCTGGTCGAGGCCATGGCCGTAATAAATGTTGTCGCCCAAAATCAGGGCCGAGGGATTATTCCCGACAAATTCGCGACCGATGATAAACGCCTGCGCCAGCCCGTCCGGCGAGGGCTGCACCGCATACTCGAGATGGATGCCCCATTGCGTCCCGTCGCCCAGCAAGTCGCGGAAGCGCGGCGTGTCCTGCGGCGTCGAGATAATCAGGATCTCGCGCATGCCGGCCAGCATCAGCGTGGTCAGCGGATAATAAATCATCGGCTTGTCGTAAATCGGCAGCAATTGCTTCGACACGCTGGTGGTGATCGGATACAGGCGGGTGCCGGAGCCGCCCGCCAGGATGATGCCCTTGCGTACAGGCCCGCTCATTGTTTCGCCTCCCGGTTTGCGTAATTCTTTTCGACCCAGTTCAGGTAAGCGCCGGATTGCACGTCCGCCACCCACGCCTGGTTGGCCAGGTACCAGCGCACGGTTTTCATGATCCCGCTTTCGAAGGTTTCGGCCGGTTTCCAGCCCAGTTCGCGCTCCAGCTTACCGGCGTCGATCGCATAGCGGCGGTCGTGGCCGGGGCGGTCCTGGACGTAGGTGATCTGTTCGCGGTAACTGCCGGTTGTCGGCGCCTCCTGGTCGAGGATATCGCACAGCGTATGCACCACCTCGATATTCGCCATTTCGTTCCAGCCGCCGACGTTATACACCTCGCCCGGCCTGCCGGCCGCCAGCACCCGCCGGATGGCGGCGCAGTGATCGCTCACATACAGCCAATCGCGCACCTGCATGCCATCGCCGTAAATCGGCAGCGGCTTGCCGGCGAGCGCATTCGAGATAATCAGCGGGATCAGCTTTTCCGGGAAATGGTAGGGACCGTAATTGTTGGAACAATTGGTGGTCAGGGTCGGCATGCCGTAAGTGTGGTGGTAGGCCCGCACCAGATGGTCGGAGGCCGCCTTCGAGGCCGAATACGGGCTGTTCGGCGCATACGCCGTGGTTTCGCTGAACGGCGGATCGTTCGGCCCCAGGCTGCCGTAGACCTCGTCGGTCGACACGTGCAGGAAGCGGAACGCCGCCTTGGCCGCCGGGTCCAGCCCGGACCAGTAGGCGCGCGCCGCTTCCAGCAGGCTGAAGCTGCCGTTGATGTTGGTGGTGATGAATTCGCCCGGGCCGTGGATCGAGCGGTCGACGTGGCTCTCGGCCGCGAAGTGCAGGATGGCGCGCGGCTTGTGGGTATTCAGCAACGCCAGCACGCCGTCCTGGTCGCCGATGTCGCCGCGCACGAAGAGGTGGCGCGCGTCGCCTGCGAGGCTGGCCAGGTTGGCCAGGTTGCCCGCATAGGTCAGCTTGTCGAGATTGACGACCGGCTCGTCGCTCTGCGCCAGCCAGTCGAGCACGAAGTTGGAGCCGATAAAACCCGCACCGCCAGTTACGAAAATCATTTAGTATCCCGCCAAGGTATGGAGCCAAGCCACAATTCTATGTGAAACTTGCGCCCTGCCAAATAATTTAATTGCTCCCCTATGAAAACGTATGTCATCGGCGACCTGCAGGGTTGCGCCCACGAAGCCCAGGTCTTGCTCAACCGTATCGCCGACCACGCGCAGGGGGAGGCGCGCATCCTGTTCGTGGGCGACCTGATCAACCGCGGGCCGGCCTCGCTGGCCGCGCTGCGCCAGGTGGCCGCACTGAGCCGGGCCAGCGGCGGGCGGGTCGAGGCCCTGCTCGGCAATCACGACTTGCATTTGCTGGCGGTGGCGATGGGGGCGCAGGCGGTCTCGCGCTCGGACACCCTGGACGAGATCCTGGCCGCGCCCGACCGCGACGAGCTGATGGCCTGGCTGCGCCGGCGTCCGCTGGCGATGCTGGTGAATGGGCATCTGCTGGTGCACGCCGGCGTCTTGCCGCAGTGGAGCGCGCAACAAACCATCGCGCTGGCCGGCGAGGTGGAAAGCGTGCTGCGCGGCCCGGGCTGCGCCGACTTCCTCGGCCAGATGTACGGCAACCAGCCGGACCGCTGGGACGAGGCCCTGACCGGCGCCGAGCGCCTGCGCTGCATCGTCAATGCGCTGACCCGCATGCGCCTGTGCACGCCGGACGGGGCGATGGATTTCAAGGACAAGGAAAGCGCGGGCGCGCCGCAAGGCTCGGCGCTGCTGCCGTGGTTCGACCTGCCCGGCCGCCGGAGCGCCGATGTGACGGTGGTGTTCGGCCACTGGTCCGCGCTCGGCTTGCTGATGCGGCCGGACGTGATCGGCCTCGACAGCGGCTGCGTCTGGGGCGGCAGGCTGACCGCGATCTGCCTCGACGACCGCGCCCTGCTGCAAGTCGATTGTCCGGCGTACCAAAAGGCCGGCGGTAAGAAGAAAGCCGCGTGACGCGTGGGCACGGGTGGCCCCGTACCCACCCTACGCCGGGACGCCCAACGCCTCCGCCACCGCGTCGTGCGCCGCCTGCGCCAGCGCGCGCCGGTGCGCGCCGGCGGTATCGAGCGCCGGCAAACACAGCAGCTGCGCACGCACCGCGCCGCCCGACAAGATCGCCACGATGCTCTCCACGAAGCTCATCTCGCCCACGAAATCGACCGTCGCGTGCAGCCTGCCCTGCCGGTCCAGGTAGCGCAAGGCATACGGCTGGACCGCCACCTGGGCATCGATCGCGGCCTCGAACAGGTTTGCATGGAAGGGCAGCACGCTGCCCTGCGCCGCAGTGGTCCCCTCGGGGAAAAACGCCACCCGCTCGCCCAACTGCAGCCGGCCCACCAGGCCCTTGAAGATATGGCGCAGGTCGCGCCGGTTGCCGCGCGCGATGAA
>DASRXO010000642.1:0-4572 GCA_035654095.1 Telluria sp. | reverse complement strand
CAACGACAGCGACCTCGGGCACCATCGGCATGCCCACTTCAAGTGCAACGACTGCGCCAAGGTGATCTGCCTCGACGAACCGCCTGCGGACCGCACGGTGCCCCCTGTGCCGGCCGGCTATCGCGCATTGGAAGTCGAAGTGACCGTCACGGGCTTGTGCCCGCGCTGCGCATGAGTGCCGGTTTTTTTACCCCAGCGCGTGCAACTCAGTTGCATTGTCAGGCGGACGCATGCCGCGTCCCCGTCCCACAGGAGTCTGTCAGTTGAAAAAAATAATCCGATTCGCCGACTGCGTCGGCATGGGCGCGTCGGCGCTGTGCCTGGTGCATTGCCTGGCCATGCCGCTGCTGCTGCTCGTATTCCCGCTGTCCGGCCTGATGGGCAAGGATGACTCCTTTCACCGTTACCTGGCGGCGATCGTGACCTTGCCGGTGCTGCTCGCCCTGGTCCCCGGCTTCATCGCGCATCGGCGCTGGGCGGTGCTGGTCTTTGGCGCCACGGGCTTGCCTGCGTGATCGCGGGCTTCGCGCTGCTTGCGCCGCGTTACGGCGAAACCGCCGAGACCGTGCTGACCGTGATCGGCGGCGCGCAACTGGTCGCGGCCCATTATCTGAACCGCATTTCCTGCCAGTCCTGCGCGCTGCACCGCGCGTCGCGAGCAGCATCATGATCGCGCCGGCACTCGACCTCGTCGCGCAGCTACGCCACTTCAACGCCGGGCGCGAGCCCGAACGGCTGGCGCTCAAATATGCGGCCATGCGGCGCAGCGCCTTCGTATTCTTGCGCGGCACCTGCCATTTGTTTTACGATCGCCTGCCGGCCGCGCCGGTGTTGGTCGAGGCGCCGGCGGCCTGGTGCTGCGGCGACCTGCATCTGGAAAACTTCGGCAGCTACAAGGGCGACAACCGGCTCGCCTATTTCGACATCAACGATTTCGACGAGTCCGCGCTGGCGCCGCTCAGCTGGGACCTGCTGCGTTTCGTCACCAGCGTGCTGGTCGGCGCCAAGGACATGGGGCTGCGCAAACGCGAGGCGCGCGCCTTGTGCGAGGCCTTCCTCGACGCGTACGCCGCCACGCTGGCCGGCGGCAAGGCCGGCTGGGTCGAAGCCGAAACCACCGGCGGCCTGGTGCGCCAGCTGCTCGACGACGTGGCGCAGCGCTCGCGTCCTTCCTTCCTCGACCGCCGTACCGAGCGCACAGGCGGGCAGCGCCGTATCCGCATCGACGGCAGGAAGGCGCTGGCGGCCAGCGGCGCCGAACGCCAACGCGCGCTGGCCCTGCTCGATGCCTTCGCCCGTACGCAGGAGCGGCCGGCCTTCTTCGCGCCGCTCGACGTGGCGCGCCGCATCGCCGGCACCGGCAGCCTGGGTCTCGAGCGTTACGTGATCCTGGTGCAGGGCAAGGGCGGCACCGACGGCAACTACCTGCTGGACCTGAAGCTGGCCGCGGCCTCATCGCTCGCGCCGCACCTGCGCCAGCCGGCGCTGCCCTGGACCAGCGAGGCGCAGCGCATCGTCGCCGTGCAGTGCCGCATGCAGGCGGTGTCGACCGCCTTCCTGCAGGCGCTCGGCGACGGCGCGCGCTCCTACCTGCTGCGCGCCTTGCTGCCGAGCGAAGACCGGGTCACGCTCGACCGCGCCAAAGCGTCGATGCCCGAGTTTGCCACGGTGATGAGGACGATGGGCTGCGTGACTGCCTCGGCCCACCTGCGCAGCGCCGGGCGCGACGGCTCGGCCGACGCCGACGCGCTGCTCGCTTTCGGCCGCGACGCCAACTGGCGTGCGGCCCTGTCCGGCATCGCGCTCGACTGCGCCGAGCAAGTCCAGCGCGACTGGACCGCCTATGCCGAGGCCTACGACGACGGTGCCTTCGCCTGAAGCATGGCGGTCGACCTGCATCGCCTGCTCGCGTAGCCGGTCGCCGGTTAACGGCTGAGCTCGCTTGCACCCGCAGGCGGGTTGACGGGCCGCTCGACGACGGGCAAGGCGGACTTCCCTTGCGCTTGTACCTTGGTGCACCTTGGGGTCACGTCTGACATTCGTACATTTCGCCGCGGAAATGTGCGAATGTCAGACGTGACCCCAGAGGTGCTTAGGACGCGTTGTTGAGGGGCCGAGGCTTTCGGCGCACTATGAAACGGCGCACTGCAGGCGGTGAAAAATTGTTGGGAAAACAGGTGGGGTCACATCTGACATTCGTACATTTCAGTAGCGAAATGTACGAATGTCAGATGTGACCCCATGTGTGGTGGCGGAATGAATTAGCGGGAGGAAATCAGGAATTTGAGGTAGGCGCCCTGGCCCTTGAAGATCGCGCTCTCGTCGACCAGCCCTTCGCGCACGTAGATCCGGTGCACCGCCGGCAATTTGGCGAACGAGACGCCCGGATGCAGGTGGTGATACGCGTGATAGCCGAAATTCATGTCCGGCATCAGCACGCGCTGCCACCAGCTCAGCTGCAGCAAGGGCGTGGTCTCGTGGATCGTGCCGTTTTCGATGTTGTACATGTGTTCGCACACGGCGATCCAGCGCACCAGCAGCTGCGTCACCGTCGCGGCCGGCAGCACCCAGTACAGCAGGAACAGCTTCCAGCCGCCCAGCACCGTCAGCAGCCCCGCCGCCGCCAGGAAGAAGGCGATCCGCAGCCACTTCGGCGACGGATGGCGGCGCGTGAATTCCGCCGTCTTCGGCGCGGTCTTGCCGCGGATCAGGCGCAACACGTTCAGCCCCGTCACGTCGCGCAGCACGATGCCCAGCAGCTTGGCCGGCCGCATCGGGAAGGTCCATTCCGCGCCCGCCTTGCGCAGGAAATCCGGATCGTTCCCGGTGAAGCAGTATTTGTGGTGCGACAGGTGCACCTTGGCGTAATCCTCGACGCTGGTCACGAACAGCGGATACACCGCGAACACATTGACGATCCAGTCCGCATACTTGCTGCGCCAGCCGAGCCGGTGCACCTGCTCGTGCAGCAGCAGCGCCAGCACCATCTGGCGCGTGCCGATCAGGAACACGCAGAGCAGCGTCATGGCCCAATGTCCGACCGCCACCCCCGCCGCGACGATGGCGGCGATCGACAGCCAGGCCAGCGCCACCTCGCAGCCGAAGCGCAGCGGCCGCGCGCCCGACAAGGCCTGGATCTCGCGCTTGGCGGCCGCCGACAACAGGGCCGGCCCGCCCAGCACGGCCGGCCGCAGCCCGGGGTGGACCATCGGTTCGGAGTCGATCGGCAGGGTAACGGTGTTCATCCTCGTCCTTTGCGCAGGCGATGCTAAAAACACCAATCATACCGGCGCAAAGTATTGGCAAAACCCTAAGGAAGGCCCGGTTTCCCCTCTTGCTCCGGGAATGGGCCGAGCGCCGAACGGATCGCCGACGACTCGTAGTAGATGTGCTTGATCGTCGGATGGTGGACGGCGATCGCCTGTTCCAGCCGCTCGATGACGCGCTCGACCTCGTCGATGCGCAAGCCGCGGCGGAAGGCGACGGCGGCGTTGAGCAGCACTTCGTCCGGCCCCAGTTGCATGGTCAGCAGCTCGCCGACGGCGGCGATGCCCGGCTCGCGCGCGATGAGTTCGCGCAGCCGGCGGATTTGTTCGCGGTCCATGCTCTCGCCCACCAGCAGCGCGCCGGTTTCGCGCGCCAGCGCGAACGCGGCCGCCACCAGCAGCAGGCCGATCACGATCGAGGCCGCCGGGTCCCAGTCGGGATCGCCGGTCAGTTGCGCCAAGCCGATCCCGCAAGCCGCCACCGCGATCCCGAGCAGCGCCGTGGAATCTTCGATGAACACCGTGAACACCGAGGCGTCCTTGCTGGCGCGTACCGCCTGCCACAGGCTGGCGCCCGGCTTGCGCAGCGCGTTCAGCGCCTTGCGCGAGACGTTCCAGCTATAGCCTTCGAACAGGGCGGCGAGCGCCAGCACCAGGTAGTTCCAGCCGGTGTCCTGCAGCGGCGCGCGGTGGCGCAGGCCGTCGATGCCGTGGTAGATCGACAGCCCGCCGCCCAGCGAAAACATCGACAGCGCCACCACCAGCGCCCAGAAGTAGAGCACCTTGCCGTAACCGAAAGGATGGCGCTGGTCGGCCGGCCGTTCGCTGTGCCGTTGGCCCAGCAGCAACAGCAACTCGTTGCCGGTGTCGACCGCCGAATGGATGCCTTCGGCCAGCATCGCGGCGCTGCCGCTGAGCGCGGCCACCACGAATTTGGCCGCCGCGATGCCGAGGTTGGCCACGAGCGCCGCATAGACCACGCGCCGCGCACCGCTTGCGCCCGCCGCGCCGTGCCCGCTTGCCGCCTCGCTCGCCATGAAGCCTCCGCCCGTGCTTGGTGTCAGGCAAAGTGTAGCGGCTTTTGGCGAAACGGCAGGCCCGATACGGCTCAGGATGGGACGATGCCGCCTTAGCCGAGCGGGATGTGGTGCGGGCGCACGGTGCCGTGCCAGTCCTGGTGTTCGTCGAGGATCAGCGCCACGGCGCGCTGCACCGCGTCGCGCAGCGCGGCGCGGCCATCGCCGGCCGCGGCCAGCGCGGCGCCGACCTCCTCGGTCGCCTGCGCCATGCCGCGCACCAGCCGGCC
>DASRXO010000641.1:0-17024 GCA_035654095.1 Telluria sp. | reverse complement strand
GCAGGCGGCCATGAAGGGAATCGGCTTGGCATATGTGCCGCTGGAGCAGGTCGGTGCGCAGCTGGCGTCGGGGGACCTGGTTCGGGTGCTGGCCGAGTGGTCCAGCACGATCGCCGGCAGTTTCCTCTACTATCCGAATCGCCGCCAAATGGCGCCATCGCTCCGCGCCGTCATTGACGCGCTGCGCTATACGCCCCCATAAGCGCTTTTGTGCCGGACACGAGGACTACGAATCCCAGAAACGACAACGCCAACCGGCACGGATTGGCGTTTCGCGAGTTGGGGTTTGCTTTGAAATCGTCTGATGTCACCCGGCAGGCGCTTTGGTACACTGCCAAGTTCCGCCATGACCAAGCCATTTAACCCATGCCAACGAATAAAGCACCAAGAACCCCGTCCTCCGGCAGGTCCGGCGTATCCGCCGCGAAGCCGAAATTGTCGCGTTTGCGTCCGCCCGATCTCATGTCGCTTGAAGACTGGCAAGTCCAGTTGCGTCGCCAATACGGACGCGATCAAGACTTCGTGCTTGAGAAGCTGGGCCGGGAGCCGCTGTTTACCGAATACCTGGTGCGCAACCCGCTGAGCGATGGACGCTACCACGTCAGGATAGGCGGCCTGGCGCCCGGCGAGAACGTGTGTTCCTGTCCCGATTTTTCGACCAATGATCTGGGCACTTGCAAGCACATCGAATTTGCGCTGGGAAAGCTCGATGGGCAACGCGGCGCAAAGACCGCTTTTAAGCGCGGCTTCCAACCCTCGCACAGCGAGCTCTATCTGGACTACGCTGGCGCGCGCCGGGTGCGCTTCCGGGCCGGCGCCGCTTGCTCCGCCGCCGTGGGCGAACTGGCCCGCGCCATATTCGACAGCGACGCCGGCCATGGGCTGGCGCCGGAACGCTACGCGATGTTGCCGGGATTCTTGGCCGCCGCGCAGGCGGCGGGCGACGAGGTGCGGTGCCGCGACGATGCGCTCGGTTTCATTGCCGAGTGGCGCGACGCGCAAGAGCGGGCCCGCCTGCTCGATCATCATTACCCGGACGGCACCGCCAGCGCGGCCCTGGCCGGCTTGCTCAAGGTCGACCTGTATGCCTATCAGGCGCATGGCGCTTTGTTCGCCGCGCGCGCCGGACGTTGCCTGATCGGCGATGAAATGGGGCTGGGCAAGACGGTGCAGGCGATCGCCGCCGCGGAATTGATGATCCGCCACTTCGGTGCGGAGCGCGTGCTGATCATCTGCCCGACCTCGCTCAAGCACCAGTGGCAACGCGAAATCACGCGCTTCGCCGGACGCGAGGCGCACACCATCCAGGGCTTGCGTCCGGCGCGCGAACTCCAATTCGCCAAGGACAGCGTGTGCAAGATCACGAACTATGAATTGCTGGCCCGCGACCTCGACCTGATCAATGCGTGGGCGCCCGACGTGGTGATCGTTGACGAGGCGCAGCGCATCAAGAACTGGAACACGATCGCGGCGCGCGCGCTCAAGCGGATTGCCAGCCCGTACGCCATCGTCCTCACCGGCACGCCCCTCGAAAATCGGCTTGAGGAACTGCTGTCGATCGTGCAGTTCGTCGACCGCCATCGCCTCGGGCCGACCTGGCGCTTGTTGCATCAACACCAGAGCCGTGACGACAGCGGGCGCGTGGTCGGCTATCGCGACCTGAATCAAATCGGCGCGACGCTGGCGCCCATCATGCTGCGCCGGCGCAAGGCCGAGGTGCTGGAGCAGTTGCCGTCGCGGGTGGACAAGACGCTGTTCGTTCCCATGACGCCGGAGCAGCAGGCGCACCACGACGACCAGAGTGCCATCGTCAAGCGCATCGTGCACCGTTGGCGCAAGAGCGGCTACCTGTCCGATGCCGACCAGCGCCGCCTTACCTGCGCGCTGCAAACCATGCGCATGGCTTGCAATAGCACCTATCTGGTCGACCATGAAACGGACCACGGCCTCAAGGCGGACGAGCTGATGAATCTGCTGGATGACCTGTTGCAGGATCCGGCCGCCAAAGTGGTGGTCTTTAGCCAGTGGCTGCGCACGCATGAACTCATCGAGCGCCGGCTCGCCGCCAAGGGGTGGGGCCATGTGCTGTTTCATGGCGGTGTTGCCAGCGACAAGCGCGGCGCGCTGGTTGACCGCTTCAACGACGACCGGGATTGCCGGGTGTTCCTGTCAACCGACGCGGGCGGAGTCGGTCTGAATTTGCAGTACGCGGCGGCGGCGATCGTCAATATGGACTTGCCGTGGAATCCGGCCGTCCTCGAGCAGCGCATCGGCCGCGTGCACCGGATGGGCCAGCGCCGCGGCGTGCAGGTGACCAATTTTGTGTCGCAGGGAAGCATCGAGGAAGGCATGCTGTCCGTCCTGGCGTTCAAGACGTCCTTGTTCGCCGGCGTGCTCGATGGGGGCGACAACGAGATCTTCATGCACGGCACGCGTCTGTCGCAGTTCATGGACAGCGTGGAAGAGGTCACGCAATCGATGGGGCAGGGCGAGCAGCCGGCCGAAGCGGCGGCGCCGGCGCCGCCGCCCGCCGTCGAGCATACGGTCTCCGCCGCTGACGTTGCGGACTTGATGGCGCCCGCAACGCCCGCGCTCGACCCATGGGCGCCCTTGATCGATGTTGGCATGCAGTTGGTGGCGGCCTTGGCGCAGGCGGCGGACGCGGAGAGCGCCAAACGGCCCGCATGGATAGAAACGGACAGCGCGACCGGCGCCTCCTTCATCAAGCTGCCGGTGCCGGACCCGCATACCGTGCAGCGTCTGGCAGCTGCGATAGGAGACCTGGTGATGCGCCTGCGCCGCTAGTCCATCGGCATTGAGTGCAGGATGGCGGGGCGGCTACCCGCTTTTTTGCCAAGAGCAAAGGAAGTGCCTGTCGGCGTACATCACTGCTCATAGCTTGTGCGCAGGCGCGCACTGAGCCAGTTAAAGCCGATCTTTTCCTGTTCCAGTCGCAGGTTCGCCCGGAGCGCGTTGTCGCGTAGCGTGTCGTACACCGCCTGTTCGCCCGGCGTCAGAAATGGCAGATCATGCTTGATCGGCGCGTTCTCTTCGCCCCACGCATGCTGGTGCGCCATGAGCGTTGCGTGGTCCATCAGGACCGATTCGACATGGCCGAAGCGTGCACGCAATTGGTTCAGAATGGCGAAGCCATGCGTATCGATATCGCCCCAGTAGAGCAGTGACACTTGCCCTAACCAGGCCGCCTGCGCCAGAACTTCCCATCCGTAACCGGCGCCAAAGACCACCATGCTGTGCCGGACTGGCGGGAAGGCCAGGTAATTGATTTCATTCTCCGTGACAAAGACGCGTTGCGCAGGCGGCGCGAGCCTCGCGAATGAGGCTGCGTCGAGGCTGATATCGGCCGCGCCATGGCCTGGCAGGATGGCCAGCGCCGGATCCAGCATGCGGAAACGCAGGCGCAATGGCTTGTCGCGGAAGCCATAGCGTCGCGCGAACTGGGCAACGCCGCTATGGCTGGTGTCGATTGCTTCCGGTGCCAGGCTGAGGTCCAGCAATTCGGCCAGCACGCCGCGGTTGGCCTCGATAAATTTGCTGTCGATGCCGGGAATGTCGACCTGGCGCAGATAGATGCCGGGTCGCGGGTGTGCCGCCAGCCAGCTCACCACTGCCAGCAAAGCGTGCCAGCTGTCGGCCAGCTCCAGCGCGCGCAACGGTTTGCGTGCCAGCCATGGCAGCAGGGCGGCGCCGTGTTGACCGGTGTAGTCCAGCATTTGTCTGAAGTGCGCGGCATCGCGCTGCTTGCCTATCATTGCCAGCGCGTCGTCCAGACTGTCCAACCAGGCTGCCTGCGGCAGGCAGTTGTTGCCGAAGACACGGTGAGCAAAATCGCGCATCTCCATGCGGCAATGCGGTAGCGCGCGCAGACCAGCTGCCCATTGGCGCACCTCCTCGAAGCGTCCGGTAATTTCGGCGGAGCTGGGGCACTTCAGAACCAGGCGACGCGGGAATACGGTATCGGCGCCGGCCAGTGCGGAAAGCAGCTCGCCGCGTTCCCAAAGCCTGCGGACTTGTTGGCGCAAATCGGCGGAGGTAGTCCAGCTCATTTGCCTTGGCGCCCCTTCTCTTCGCGATAGGCTTCAATCGTCAGGGTGCGCAGCTTGGAGTCGCGCCCCTGCTCGTTGTGTACAAAGCCAACGCTGGACACGAATGGCTCGATGATGTGGATTTTTTGCAGCGGCGTCACGATCAGCAATTGCAGGTTCAACTGGGCGAACAGTTGCAGGCCATACTGAGCCGACTCGTCGGAGCCGCGGCCGAACGCCTCGTCGATCACCACAAAGCGGAACGAGCGCGAACGCACAGCGCCCCATTCCAGCCCGAATTGATAGGCCAGGCTGGCCGCCAGGATGGTGTAGGCCAACTTTTCCTTCTGGCCGCCAGATTTGCCGCCCGAGTCCGAATAATGGTCGAACTCCTGATGGTCGTGGCGCCAGCGCTCGGCGGCGCCGAAGGTAAACCAGTTGCGCACATCGCTCACCTTGGCGGTCCAGCGCTTGTCCAGCTCCGCCGTGCCGTTGCGCCCGCGGAAGCGGTCGATGATGTCCTTGACTTGGATAAACTTGGCCTCGGAATATTGGGCATCTTCCGAGCCTGAAATGGCGCCTTCGGTACAGGCGCGCAGGTCGCGCTGGAAGTCGCGGATTTCGATATCCGGATTCAGCTGGCATTCCAGTTCGATATAGCGGCCCGGGTTGTAGTCAATTTGCGTCAGCGACTGGTTGATGCGCTCGATGCGTTCCTTGATCGTTTCCCGCTCGCGCGACAGCTGAGCGTTGAAGTTGGCAATCTCGTTGATTGTATTGACGTTCAATAGCTCCTTGAAGCGCGCCTCGAATTGCGGCAAGTCGTCGCGCCGCAGCTGCGCCAGCAGGTTGCGGTATTCGAAATCAGCCTCGATGCTGGCATCGAATTCGGCCGTCTCCAGTTTGAACAGGTCTTTGAACGACATCATGGCCTGCGTGATGCCATCGCGCAGGCGCTTGAGCGTCTTGTCTTCGGCATCGATGGAAGCCTGCAGCCAGGCTCGCACATCTTGCTCGCGGTTGTCACACGATTCCACCGTCAGCTGGTGCTCGCCGAGCGCCGTCGTGCGCATGTGCTCCAATGCGGCGGCGGCCTGCGCCAATACATCGGCCGGTACGCATTGCACAACGGTTTGCGCCTGTTCCGCCATTGTTTGCGCCGCCTCTTGCTTACTCTTGATGGCGCCAAGATCCTGGTCGCGCTTGCGCAGATCGGACTCCGTCTCCGACAGGTCGAGTTGCAGGCGCTGTAATTGCTGGTTCAGCTGTTTGAGCACGTCAGAAGCCGCTTCCAGCTTGCCGTATTCTTCGCGCAGCCCGGCGATGTGGGTGACCAGCTCGGCCCATGCCAGCTCGCGGAAGTCCGCAAATTCCTCCAGTTTAACCAGGGCTGCCAATTGCTCGCGCAGCTTGTCGCGCTCGGACTGCAGGGCCGTCAGCACGACGGCGCTTTCCTGCACGCGGCGCTCCAGCTCCTGCATCTTCACTTCCAGCGCCGCGATCTTGGCGCTGTTCGACCAGCCCAGCACAAAAGTGGAGCGATCGTCGATGCGGCGGCGGTCATCTTTTTCGTGGCGGCCGCTAGGATCCTTCACCTGCCCGGCGCGCGTGACGGCGCGTGGTTCGCGGCGGAACTGCTCCTGCGTGGCGCAGCAAGCCACGTCGAAGCGGTGCGCCAGTTCTCGCTCGAGCCAGTCGACGTGCGCGGAGTCCGGCTTGATGGCCAACTTGCGCACCAGCGAATCGCGGTGCAGCTCCGGCCGCGCGCCGTTGCGGATGGCCTTAACGTGGAAGTAGATCAGGCGGCCGCGCAAATGCGTGGCGTCCACCCATTCGGCCACGCGCTGGTAGTGCTGGTCCGGCACCAGCAGCGACAGGCCAAAACCGCGCAGCAGGCGTTCCGCCGCACCTTCCCAATCGCCTTCTTCCGGACGCACCTGGATCAGCTCGCCGGCAAAGGGCATGTCCTCCTCAGCAATACCGAGCACCGTGCACAAGGTGTTGCGGATGCGGACTTGCTGATCGTCGATATTGCTGCGACGTGCCTTCAGGCTCTCCACTTCGCCCGCCACGGCTGCATGCTGCTCCCGGCCCTGGCGGAACGCGTACTCGTGTTCTTGGCGCAAGTTGTCCTGGTCAGCCTCTTGCCCGCGCGCCTGTGCCGTCAGGGTGGCAAACCGGCCGCGCTGGAACAGGAAGCCGGCCTCGTCGTCGGCCGCCGTTTCACCTGCCTCGGCCGCCAGCGCTGCATAGCGTTGGGCCTTGGCGTGGCGCGCCAGACGTTCGCTCTCCTTTTGAGCGATTTCCGCCTTGAGGCGCTCCAGCCGGTCGCCGCCATTGTCGGACATCGCCCGCTTCAGCTCGTCGATGTCGATTTTTTGCCGGTCGCGTTTTTCCTCGGCGCGCTTGACCTGGGCTTCGAGCCGCTCGCGGTCTTCGGCCAGGTGGGACAGGCGCTTTTCCAGCAGCCCCAGTTTGACTTGGGCAAAGTGGGGGCGCAGCAACTCCCGGCACTGGCGCAGGTCGTCGACCTTGGCCACAAGCTGGCCGTGGCGGTCGCAGTCTGCAACTAGCGGCTCGAGCAAGCTGACCTGACGCTTTGCCTTCAGCACCGCTTCGTGGGCGCGGTTCAAATCGTCGAAGTGTGCAATCAGCGCATCGATGCGCGGCGCCACGTCGAAGGGCTCGAGCATATGGCTGCGCACAAAATCGGTCAGGTTGCCGACGGACTTCATCGACACGGTCTGGTGGAACAGCTCGAGCGCCTGCTCGTTCTCGATGCCGAAGCGGCGGCGGAACCAGGCGCCATATTTGGGGAAGCTGTCCTCGATATCGGCGCCGAGGCCGCGCAGTTTTTTGCGCAGCTGCGCGATATCGCTGCCAAAGCCGGCAAAGTCGACGCCAATGGCCAGATCGCGCTCGGCGCACACGTAAAAGCGCGCCGGCTGGCCTTGCGGCTCCTTCATCCAGAACACTTGCGCGAGCGTCACGGTTTGTTCGTAGCCGGCGTTATGGAATACGCCCAGGATCACGGAGTAGCTATTGGGCCCGCGCAGGCTGACCGGCTTGGAAGCACCGGTCGCTTCGTTGCGTTCGGACTTGTAGTGGCCCAGTACGTACGAGCGCAGCGAGCGCTCCTTGCTGTCCGCACCGGCCGCCTTGTTGTAGGCAATGCGGTTGGCGGGCACCAGCAGCGTGGTGACGGCATCGACCAGGGTCGACTTTCCGGAACCGATATCGCCCGTCAGCAGGCCGTTTTTTCCGTCCAGTTCGAACGACCACACGCGCTGGTCGAACGTGCCCCAGTTGTAGACTTCCAGGCGCTGCAGGCGGAAGCCCGACAGCGTGTCATCGGCCAGGAATTCCAGGTCCAGGCTGGCGGTATCAGACATTGCCTGGCTCCTCATCGGGCGGCAGCAGTTGCTGGCGGTAGTTTTCCAGGCGGCTGTCGAATTCGGCCAGCCACTGCGCGTCGATGAAGGCCTTCAGGATGCGCCGCACTTCGTAGCCGGGTGGGCTGCTGCTCGCCTTTAGAACACGCAGAAAGCCAAGGTCCACGGCCTTGTTGATATGGGTTTCGATCTGGTCCACGATCCGGCTTTCGTTGCTGCCGGTGGGAAGGAATACGGCCATCAACTGCACGATCTCGTCTCGCGTGAGCACCAGGCGCGTGCCGCCGCTGGCGTCAAATTCCGCCAGCTTCTTGCGCAGCAGCGCCAGCAGCAAGCTGACGGGGAACGATAGCGGGCGGCGCGCCACCAGGCGCGGCGCCTTCGGTGCGGCTTCGTCCTCATCCACCGCGCGCGAACGCAGGAAGGCGTAGCCCTCCGCTTCGTCCAGCGCCAATTCCAGGTTCAGTATGGCCACATAATCGCGCACGCGCGATTGCAGGTTGAGCAGGGTGCTCCACAGGCGCTCGTCTGCTTCGCGGTACAAAACGCCTTTCAGCAAAGCCACCGCCAGTACCGGCAATTGGTCCACCTGCACCGGCAGGGCTGCTTGTTGTTCATCCATTATTTGGGTCTCACAAAGATAACTCGTGGCATGCGCGCGCGGCGCCTTCGCACGCTGCCGTCATGGTCGGTGCTGCGCCAGGCGATCAGTTCCGTGGCAGCTTCGTCCACCACGGTGTGGAAGGTTTCGCTGCCCAGCTGAAGGTAGGCCACCAGTTCGGCCAAGCCATGCTGCAAGGGCTGGCGCTCGGCCAGTTCGCGCAGCGTCACTTGTGCTTGCTGTTGCAGCGCCTGGCGCACGTTGCGGCTTAGCTGTGCCTTGTCGATCACGATCTGGTCATACAAGGCGGAGGCGTCGACGTCCACCGCGCCGCTCTCGAGCGCCTGGCTGGCAAAGCAGGGCTTGAGCGCGGGTGTATGTAGCGGGCGCTCCATCGGCAGTTCAATATCGGCTGCCGTGTCGGCGATCCACATGACATTGCCGGCAGGCGGCGTGTCACGCAGCGCCAGGGATTTCGATTCGATGCCATGCAGGATATCCATGATGCGGCGGTTCTCCAGCCAAGCCTGGTCGTCCAGGAAGCGGCGCAGCTGCTGTGACAGTTGCGCCACCGTGCGCTGGGTGTGCTCGCCGGCTTCCAGCCAGTCGTAATGCACACGGCGGGTTCGCAGGTCCGGCTTCAGCTCGCTGATCGGCGTTAATGCCAGCACCCGCGCCAATAATTCGCTCAGCTCCTGCTGGCGGGTGCTGGAAAGGAGAAAGTCCCAGAAGGCGCGGAAGCTGCGCCCCTGGTCGGAATCTGCAATGGCGTCGCGCTCGCCCATGATCTCGGCCAGCAGGGCGCCCTTGGCGCCGTCCCACAGCGCAATGCGCTCGCGCACGCGCCGGTCCAGCAGCCGGAAATTGTGTTCCACTTCACGGAAGTCGGCGAGCAGTTCGCGTGCCAGTTGCTGGAATTGCTGGAAACGGTCTTTGAGCGCAGTGTCGTTCAGGAGCGGAATATCGCCCCCTTGTACCTGCGCGATCTCGGCATCGATTTCGGCGCGGCGTTTCTGCAGCTCGGCCAGGCGGCGCGTCGGATCGGTGTCGCTACCCTCGGTCATCTGGCGCAGCAGATCGAACAAGGTCAGCAGGCGCGACTCGGTGCCGACAAAACTACGCTCAGCTAAGGAGCTCAGCCAGGCAATCGCCTTTTCGGTTGCCGGCGTCAGGTCGAACTGCGGCTCGTCGGAATCCTGGCGGTAGAATTTGCGCAGCCAGCCCTTGTCCGGGGCTGCCCAAGTGTTCAGGTATTCGATGCCCGGGGCCGGAAAAACCTGAGGCCCGAGGCGTTCCCGCAGGCCAAACAACTCGTCTTCCAACGCTTCGGCCAGGTCGGCCGCACCGATCGCGCGCACGTTCGGCGCAATGAATACCCGCTGCAGAAAGCTGGCGATCAGCGGCGCATGGGGCGACGTGAGCAGGCGCCATCCAGGATGGTTGGCACGCAAGGATTCAAGCGTAGAGTAGTCGAGCTTCACTTGGCAAGGGGGCGCAACAGCGTGGAATGGCAGGCTGTCATTCTAACAAATGTCGACGTTCAAAATACGACAACCCAATACCTTGCTTATTTCGGCCGCAATCCATGCGACGGCTCACGTCGGCCTTGTGTGCGCCGGCAATCGGGCAATTTGCGCCTCACTTCGTAAGCATCTCTTGATGTGAAGGGTGCAAGCTGACTGGACAAACGGTCGCGGAAGTTGGACGATTCGGTCGCTTGTTGTTCACTCGCGGACGCACCGGCAATAGACCAGAGTCGAGGACTACAACTCCCAGAAACGACAACGCCCACTTGCATGAGTGGGCGTTGCGTGAGGTATGTTCTTGGTGGCCCGGGGCGGAATCGAGCCACCGACACAAGAATTTTCAACACCGGCGTCGTGGCGGGCGTGCTTAACCTTTCTTCTGCGCCGCAATCCAGCGATTGACCGCCGTGTCGAGCACGTCGAGCGGCACCGGGCCATGGGACAGCACTTCGTTGTGGAAGGCGCGTAAATCGAAGGCCGGGCCCAGCGCGGTTTCGGCGCGCGCCCGCAGTTCGCGGAGCTTCAACTCGCCGATCTTGTAGCTGAGGGCCTGGCCCGGCACCGCAATGTAGCGCTCGACTTCCTGCACCGCCGTCACCTCATCCTGCGGCACATTGTCCTTGAAATAGGCAATCGCCTGCTCGCGCGTCCAGCCCTTCGCATGGATGCCGGTATCGACCACCAGGCGCACGCCGCGCCACACTTCCGCGGTCAGGCGGCCGACCCATTGCCAGGGATCGTCGTACATGCCGATTTCCTGGCCCAGCATTTCGCTATACAGTCCCCAGCCTTCCGAAAAGGCGGTGCTGCTGCCGAAGCGGCGGAAGGCGGGCAGTCCGTCAGTTTCCTGCGCCAGGCTGCGCTCGAAGTGATGGCCCGGAATGGCCTCGTGCAGGAAGAAGGCATTGGTGGTGAAGCGCGTGCGCGTCTCCGGTTTGTAGGCATTGAAGTAGAAGATGCCGGGGCGTTTGCCGTCGACCGAGCCGCGCTGATAGGAGGCCGGGGCGGCGCTCACTTCGCGGAACGCCTCTACCGGGCGGATATCGAATGGCGCCTTGGGCAGATGCGCAAACAGCAGGCCCACCTTGGCCTCCACGCGCGGACGCACGGCCTCGTAGGCCGCCTGGATTTCCTCGCGAGACTTGAAGCGCAGCTCGGGCGAGGTGTTGAGATACTCGAAGAATTGCTTGAGCGTGCCTTTGAAGCCGACGCGGACCTTGGCTTCTTCGAACTGTGCGCGGATGCGCGCCACTTCGCGCAAGCCGATGTCGTGGATTTCTGCTGGCGTCAGTTCGGTGGTGGTCGATCTTCGCGCCAGGAAGGCATACCACGCCTGGCCGCCGGGCAGGGCGCCGATGCCGGCGGTGTCGCGTCCGGCCGGCAGGTAGGTGTCGCGCATGAAGGCCAGCAGCTTGCGGTTTGCGGGCGCCAGCTGTTCCCGCACCAGTTTGCCGTAGGTCTCGGTCAGGCGTGCCTTGTCGGCGGGGCTGAAGGAGGCGGGGAATTTCTTCACCGGACCCATGTAGGTGCTCTTCTCCAGGTCGTCGGTCCCGACGTTTTCCAGCTGGGGCAGGACACGGCTGATCAGCGCCTTCGGCATCACCACGCCCTGCGCGATACCGGTCCGCATGTCGGCCATCATGGCGTCGACCGCCGGGGCATAGCCGGCGGCGCGCTGCAGCCAGTTGTCGTAATCCTGCACCGTCTGGAAGGGCTGCGCCGAGGTGCCCGAGCCAAGCTGGGCCAGCGTCAGATGGAGGCTCGAGAACTGGTCCACCGGAACCAGGTCGGACGGGAAGCGCAGGCCGTCGAGCACCTGCTGCAGGCGATAGCGCAACAGGTCATAGCTGATGCGGTCTTCCGCCGGCAACGGCGCGGGATCGAACTCGGCGCTGCGCGCCAGGTATTTTTCCGCCAGCGCGCGGCTCTGCGCGCGTTGCTCGGCCGAGGTGACGGCGCCGAAGCGGCTGTTGTAGCGCTGGTCGCCGTTGAAAGTGGCCGCGATCGGATTCTCGCGCAGGTAGTCCTCCCAATAGTCGGCGTACAACTGATTCATCTTCTCCGGCGTGGCCGGCGATTTTACTTGGGCAAGGGCGGGCAGGGCCGCGCACAGCAGGCTGCACAGCAGCAGCGGGATCGAGCGGGTCATGTCTTCCTTTAGTGGTCGAAGCAATGAAAGAATAGCATGGCGCAGTCCCTGACCGGCGCCGTTTCGGTGTTCGTGCCGGCGTACTGGATTGGCATATTCGTTGCTAGAATGAGTGGATTACCCATCATCTGGAGCAGCAATGACGCGTATTCTTCCTCTGTTGGTTTGTGGACTGTGGAGCTGCGCCGTCATGGCGCAGGAAGTGGTGAAGATCGGCGTGGCGGGGCCGCTGTCGGGCGAGATCGCGCATCTGGGCAAGGCGATGGAGAACGGCGTGACGCTGGCGATGGAGGATTTGAACGCCCGCGGCGTCACCATCGGCGGCGGCAAAGTGGTCTTCAGAATGCAGAGCGAGGATGATGCGGCCGATCCGAAACAGGGCACGACCGTGGCGCAGAAATTGGTCGATTCGGGCGTGAAGGCGGTCATCGGCCACGCCAACTCCGGCACCACCGTGCCCGCTTCGCGCATCTACAACGCCGCCGGCATTCCGCAGATATCGCCTTCCGCCACCACCCCGGCGTACACCCGGCAGAAATTCGCCGGCGCGTTGCGCGTGGTGGCCAACGATAATATGCTGGGCAGCTCGCTGGGCCGCTACGCGGTGGAACAACTGGGCGCGCGCCGGATTGCCGTGATCGACGACCGCTCGGCCTACGGGCAGGGCGTGGCCGATGAATTCATCAAGAGCGCCCAGACGCGCGTCCCCGGCCTGAAAATCATCGGCCGCGAATTCACCACGGCCAAGGCCAGCGACTTCACCGCCATCCTGACCAGCATCCGCGCAAAGAAGCCGGATCTGGTGTTCTTTGGCGGCATGGACGCCACCGCCGGGGGCATTCTGCGCCAGATGAAGGCGCTGGGCATGGAGCTGCGTTTCATGGGCGGCGACGGCATCTGCACCGAAGCGCTGCCCGCGCTGGCCGGCGGCGGCATGCGCGACGGCGCGGTCTACTGCGCCGAAGCCGGTGGCGTCGACGCCGCGCACGAAAAAGCCGTCAACGACTTCGTCGCCCGCTTCCATGCGCGCTTCCACAGCGACATCCAGACCTACGCCCCGTACGCCTACGACGCCGCGATGACGGTGGCGGCGGCCATGCAGCAAGCCGGCTCCACCGACCCGGTCAAGTACCTGCCCGTGCTGCGCCAAATCCAGTATCCGGGCCTGACCGGCACCATCCGCTTCGACGCCAACGGCGATATCCGCGACGGAGCGTTGACCGTTTCCACCTACCGAGCCGGCAAAAAAATCAAGCTGGTAGTGCTGCGGTAGGTGGGTTGGATTGGACGCGTCGGACAGGAAATGGACCGACGCAAGGACTATACGTCGTGGAAACAAAAACGCCAACCTGCATGGGTTGGCGTTCTGTTTGGGACTGTTCTTGGTGGCCCGGGGCGGAATCGAACCACCGACACAAGGATTTTCAATCCTCTGCTCTACCGACTGAGCTACCAGGCCAAGAGGCATGATTATAGACATCCGACCGGGTGTTTGCAAGTCCGGCTGACAACTATTCCATGAAACCCGCTGTGTACGCGCCGAAACCGTGTCATTTCAAGCCGCCGCCGTTGGCCTCCAAGATCCGTCGCAAGATGCCGCCGCGTTCAGTCCAGGCTGATGCGCAGTACCTGGCCGCCGTCCGGAAAGGCCACCGGAATAGGGCCGGGCACGATGCCGAAGTTGGTCACATAGGCCGCGCCATCCGGGTCGATGGCGAGGCCGCCCGGATAGTACAGGCCTTCATAAATCACGGTGCGCGTGCCGTCCTCGTTCAGGCGAATCAGCCGCCCGGGCGGGGCCAGCGGCGGCCCCGCCCGGGCCGGCAAAGCCATTGCCCACTTGCAGGACGTAGAGCCGGTGGCGCGCGTCGAACGCCAGTCCGATGATGTTCGTGAAGCCGCCGGCGTACACCTGCGGGTCGCCGCCATACGGGGACACACGGTAGACATTGGCGGTGCCGATCGGGAAGGGGAAGCCGGTGAGTTGTCCCGCATACCGCCAGCCGTCGTCGCCGTCGATCACGGTGGTCGGCACCGCCTGCATCGGGACGGTGGCGCCGGGCGGCAGGCCCAGGAAGGGCGGCGCGGGCACCTGCCGCGTTTCGAACACGGTCATGGTCGTGATCTTGCCGTCGGCCGCGACCCGGAACAAGGCATTCGCACCCGCATCGGCAACCACGTGATGCGACGCCAGGGCGACGACGCCATACGGGTTGCTGTCGGTACCGCCGGGGACGGGATCGTTGGCCGCTTCGAAAGCGGCAATATCGGCCGACTTCCGCTTCCCATCCCGGCCTTATCCACATTCAGGACTTGCTCCAGCAGCGACGCCTTGGCGCCGAGGTCCTTGCGCGGGCAGCGTCGGCCGCCAGCCCGATCACCATCTTGCCGTTGCCCGCGCCGGCAAACGAAATGCCTTGCGGCCCGAGCGCGCCGAACCCGTCGGCCGCGGCCAGCCTCGGTAACGAACAGTTGGCCGTTGGGGACGAACGCGATGCCGCGTGGATTGCTGAGTCCCCTGGCGATAAGCTCCACCTGGGGCGCCGTATGTACCGCAGTGGCGGCAAGCAGCGCGCAGGCGAGTGTGAAACGAGGTCCGTGCATGGCAAGCTCCTTCTTTGGCTTGGACAGGATCGGTCACCGGATCGGTCGACCCGACGATGCATATTGCTCAACCATGACAATAATATAATTTAGCGCCGCAGTTTCGGAAGTCAAGCTCGCCCGGCCTGGTGCCCCGACTGTGTCGTTTCAAGCCGCTATAATGCATTGCATGACCAGAGCCACTTCCCCTTCCGTACGCCATCAAAGCGACGTTTGCATCGTCGGCAACGGCGCGATCGCCAAGACCGCCGCGCTGGGATTCGCCCAGGCCGGCCATAGCGTGACTTTGCTGGTGCCGCCCGCGAGCCGCAGCGCCGCGCCGCCCGCCAGCCCCGGCGCCACCGATCAACCGTGGGACGTGCGCGTCTACGCGCTGAACCACACCGCCCATAAGCTGCTCGCATCGCTCAAGGTCTGGGGCGCGCTCGACCTGACCCGCGTCGCGCCGGTGGAGGCGATGGCGGTCAACGGCGACGGCAAGCAGCCCGGCGACCTGGCCTTCGATGCCTTCGGCGCGCACGTCGGCTCGCTGGCCTGGATCGTCGAAGACCGCAACCTGAACCAGGCGCTCGATGCCGCCCTCAAGTTCGCGCCGAACGTTCATATCGCCAGCGGCCGCGCCGCACGGCTGGAGGCCGGCGACAGCGGCGCCACCGTGACGCTGGAAGACGGCGCGGTCATCGCCAGCGAGCTGGTGCTCGGCGCCGACGGCGGCCAGTCCTGGGTGCGCGGCCAGTGCGACATCGGCCTCGATTACCGCTCCTACCACCAGCGCGCGGTGGTCGCCAATTTCTCGTGCGCGAAGCCGCATCACGGCGTGGCCCACCAGTGGTTCACCGGCGCGGAAGGCGTGGTGGCGCTGCTGCCGCTGCCCGGCAAGCGGGTCTCGCTGGTGTGGTCGGCGCCGGACGCGCTGGCCGACACGCTGATGCAGGAAACCCTGAGCGAAATGGCGGTGCGCCTCGCCGTGTACGCCGAATCGCAGCTCGGCGCGCTGCGCCCGCTGCAGCCGGAGGCGGTCAAGGACGTGCCACTGGCGCTGATCCGCCCGCATGCGATCGTCGCGCCGCGCGTGGCGCTGGTGGGCGACGCCGCCCACGTGATCCATCCGCTGGCCGGCCATGGCATGAACCTGGGCTTCGCCGACATCGCCGAACTGCTCACGACCCTGGCCGCGCGCGAAGACCAGCGCAGCATCGGCGACGCCCGCGTGCTGGCGCGCTACGCCCGCGCGCGCAAGGAAGACGTGCTACTTATGCAACTTGCCACCGACGGCCTGGCGCGCCTGTTCGGCACCGATCTGGAGCCGGTGCGCGTGGTTCGCAATTTGGGATTAAACTTGCTGAATAAGTTGCCCATGCTCAAGCGTCGCCTGATGGCGCATGCGATGGGAAAATGATCGGTCATTGAAAGAGAGAAGTCATGGGTAAAAGCAAGATCGCAGTATTGTTGTTGACCGGGCTGATCGCCTCCTGCGTCGGCGCCGAAACGCCGGTGGAAGCGACCATCAAGAAGGCGCTCGAACCGCGCCTGGGCGAGGGCGTCAAGATCGACTCGGTGAAGGAGACCCCGTACGCCGGCCTGTACGAGGTGCGCGCCGCGGGCGACATCCTGTACACCGACAAGAAGGGCGAGTTCCTGATCATCGGCCACGTCTACAACGTCAAGACCTCGCAGGACCTGACCAAGGACCGCCTGGACGAAATCAACAAGGTCAAGTTCTCCGACCTGCCGTTCGAGTCGGCGGTCAAGCTGGTCAAGGGCGACGGCAAGCGCGTGATCGCGGTGTTCGAGGATCCCAACTGCGGCTACTGCAAGCGCTTCCGCCAGACCACGCTCAAGGAGATGGACAACGTGACGGTCTACACCTTCATGTACAACATCCTGTCCGATGACTCCTTCGTCAAATCGAAAAACATCTGGTGCTCGCCGGACCGCAACAAGGCCTGGGACGAGTGGATGACATCCGGTAAAGTCGCGCCGGTGGCCGCCACCGACTGCGCCACTCCGAACGACAAGATCGTCGCGCTGGGCCGCAAGCTGCACATCACGGGCACGCCCTCGATTTTCTTTGCCGACGGCAGCCGCATCCCCGGCGCGGTCGACGCCAAGACGCTCGAAGCGAAGTTTTCCTCGATCAAGCAGTAAGCCGCACGCTCACATCAAAACAGCAGCACCACAACCAGGGAGTTTTGAATGGTCACACTCAATATCAACGGGCGCGACATGCAGGTCGACGCCGATCCATCCACGCCCATCCTGTGGGCGCTGCGCGATAACCTGAACATGACGGGCACCAAATTCGGCTGCGGCGCGGCCTTGTGCGGCGCCTGCACCGTGCACCTTGACGGCGCTGCGATCCGCTCCTGCATCACGCCGATCTCCGCGGCGGGCGGCAAGAAGATCACCACCATCGAAGCGATGGAGGCGGACAAGGTCGGCAAGGCCGTGCAGGACGCCTGGGTCAAGCACGACGTGCCGCAATGCGGCTACTGCCAGAGCGGCCAGGTGATGAGCGCGACCGCGCTGCTGCGCACCAACAAGCATCCGAGCGATGCCGATATCGATGGCGCGATGAGCGGCAACGTCTGCCGCTGCGGCACCTATCAACGGATCCGCGCGGCCATCAAGGACGCGGCGAAAACCCTGGCTTGAGGAGAGCAGCATGCGTATCGATTGGATCAACCAGGACGCGTTGACGCGTCC
>DASRXO010000640.1:0-11107 GCA_035654095.1 Telluria sp. | reverse complement strand
GTCTGCAGGCTGCGGTAACCGACCCGCATCACCGCCGCGCGCACATTGGTGAGCGGCGCATCGCCATTCCGGTTGAAGGCCGCCGAATTGGCGAGCGCCACCGTGCGCGCGGCCAGTTGCGGCTCGCCGAGCACGAGCTTGATCGCATCCTCGATATGGCAATCGGGATCGTCGAGCGCCAGTTGCAGGCGCAGTGCGGCATTCACGCTGGTGGGGAAAGTGATCTCCCCGCGTTCTGCCTGGGCGGCAATCAAGCCGAAGGTCTCTAGTCTGTTCACCAGAAAATTATACCTTGGCCCGGCCGCCCTTTAGAAAATCAATTTTCGCCCTTGGCAGGGGCGGGGCCTTACTTGACCTTGATCGCGCTCTTGACGTTGGTGACGCCATCGACGCTGCGCGCCACCTGCACCGCCTTGTCGGCATCGGCCTTGGTATCGACGAAGCCGCTCAGCATGACCACGCCACCTTGGGTCTCGACATGGATCGCCATCGACTTGAGTTCGGGCTCCTTGAAGATGTCGGCCTTGACCTTGGTCGTGATCACCGAGTCGGCCACGACGGCGCCGGTCTTGTCGGCGGCGGCGGAGCTCTTGGCGGCGACCGTGTCGGCCGCGCGGCTGGTCTTGTCGGCCACCGTGGCTGCCGCATCGCGGGTCTTGTCGGCGGCGGTGGCGGCGGCGTTGCGGGTCTTGTCGACCGCGGTCTGGGCCGCTCCGCCGGCCGCGGTGGTGGCAGTGGCGCCGGTGGTGCTGCCGCTGCTGGTGTCGGCGCTGCGGTTATCGATCAGGCAGCCGGTCTTGGGCTGGCCCGCGACCTGGGCGCACTTGTCGACCGCGGCGGCAGTGGCGGCGTCGCTCGCGGTCGCCGGGCTGCTGGCGTCGGCGGTGCCCGCGACCTGGCGGTTCGACTTGGCGTCGGCCAGCGCGGCGGTGTGGGCCGAGCGCGCGGTGTTCATGCAGCTGTCCTTGTCGGCGCCGCTCATGTCGCCGCAGCGCGCCTTGGCCAGCCCGTAATCGGCCTCGGCCGCGGCGGTCATCGCCTTGGCGCGGCCTTTGGCGGTGTTGTTGTACTGGGCCACCGCGTCGGCCTCGGCGTGGGCGCGGGCCGAACGCGCTTCTTCCATGCAGATGTCCTTGGCGTTGCCGCTCATGCTAGTGCATTTGGCGGCGGCCACCTTGTAATCGGCCGCGGCTTTCTGCGTGACGTTGCGGTAGGTGGCGGGATCGTGGTTCAGGGTAGCGGTCGGAGCGGCCGCGAAGCTGGCGCCGGCGACGGTCGCCAGCAGGATAGCGAGCAGGGTCTTCATGATGGGTGTCCTCGAATGTTTGTTGTTGGCAGCGTTGATTTAACGCGTACCGGCCTCGCACATCTGTGCGTCAACGTACACTTGTGGGAAAAACCCGGCAAAGCAGGCTGAGCGGCAACTAGTCGTCGCTCAGCAGTCCTTCGCGCCAGGCGGCGAGCACGTCGTCGAAGGGGGTGGCGGCGGGTTCGAACACGGCGGGATCGCTGGCCAGCCGGACCCAGGCGCGCGTGTCGTGGGCGTTGCGCGCCACCGGCTGCTCGCTGCGCAGCGCCGACAGCCAGGCGTACACGTGGCCGTACTCGGTGGGATGCTGGCGCGCGGTCCAGGCCAGCGCGACCAGGTCGGCATAGCCCTCTTCGCGCCGGTTCTCGCGCATCGCCTTGGACGCGGCCAGCAGCTCGGCGCTGTCGGCATGCTCGTCGCCGACTTCGACGAAGCCGGCCGGCAAGGCGTGCCACACGCCCTGCGCGTAGCGCCAGCAATGCCCGACCTCATGCGCGGTCATCGCTTCGATCAGCAGGTTGCGGTCGGTGGCAGGCACGCTCGCGAGGATGGTTTCGGCGTCCGGATTGCCGCGCATCGACAGCACCAGCTTGCAGCGGCCGCTGTCGAAGCCCATCGCCAGCGGCACGTCGCCGGGCTTGGCCCGCGGCTGCACCACGATGTCGATCGGCAGTTTGATCTGTTGCGAATATGCCAGCACGGGCGCGGCGGCGCGCAGCCAGCGCGTTTCGAGCTCGGTCAGCTCGGACGCGCCGGCGGCGGTCGAGGCAAGGCATAGCGAGGCGATCAGAATAGGTTTGCGCATGGAATGGTCCTCCCATAGTTACAACATTCCTATCGGCAATTCTATCGCCCGCATGACGCCTTTTTAGAAAATATTTTTGCCTAGTAGTAATTCAATAAGGCCGGCCGTGCGGACGGCGCAAGGCTGGCGCGCTCCTGCGCCGCGTCGAGCTTGAAGATGCCGACCACCCGCGCCAGCGCCTCGGCTTCGCGGTTCAGGCCGGCGGCCACCGAGCTGGCTTCCTCGACCATCACGGCGTTCTGCTGGGTGGCTTGGTCTATCTGGCCGACCGCGCGATTGACTTGCTCTCCTTGATCGCGGCCAGCGCGGCTTTTTCTTCATCGCTGATGTCGTTGCGGGCCGCGAACATAGCATCCAGCGGCGCGGCCGACTGCGCGTAGTCGTCGGCCCGTTTGGCGATCAGCGCGGCGTGCGGCCTGGCGGCGTTCGGATCGGCCGCCAGCACCACGTCGCGCAGGGCGATCGCACGGTCGTGCACGCTGCCGCGCAGGTTGATCGCGTAGCGCTGCTTGACGTTGTTGACGTCGTTAATCCGGCTCAGGCTGTGGTCGATCTTGCTGACCCGCGCAATCGCGAGCGCGGTCAAGAGGATCATCAACAGGAAAACGCCGCCGAAGCCGATTGCCAGGCGGGTGCCAATGGATGTGCTGGTGTTGCTCATGTGTGACTCGCGAGTGAGGGTGGAATTATGTTCCTTGAAGCAACTCACTTGACTCTAACACACGCACAAAAATTCCGCAGAAACCCTAACGATTTATAAAAATCGATTAAATTATTTAATGATCGTCACCGCTATTGGGCGGAGAGGGCGGCCGCGGTGGTGAACGCCGGGCGGATATCGTTCGGCACCGCCTTCATCTTGTCGAGCGCCTTTTGCACGTCCGGACGGATCACGATGTATTTGCTCATCATCTGCTTGGCGCGCGCATAGTCGCCGGTCGCCTCGATGGTCAGGAACTCGCGGTCGAGGTCCGCGACGGCCTGCTTGATCTTCTTGAAGTCGGTCGAGAAGGTGCCGTCGCCGTGCGACACGAAGCCGCCCTTGTCGAGCAGGTAATTGAGCTGGATCGCCATCCCGCGCGCATGCGAATCGGTGAGCCCGAAATGCAGGGTGCGGAAGGCCGAGGCGAGGAAGGTGTTGTACAGCTTGCGCTCGGCCGCCGCGCCCTGCCCCAGCGTGTCCTTGAGCTGGCCCTTGTCCATCATGTAGGCCAGCGCCCACAGGCCGGTGACGTCGGCCTTGGCCTCTTCGATGGTCGAGTAGGTATCCTTCAAATCCTGGCGCGGCGTCGATGCCTTGCCGCCGTTTTTGGTCAGGTGCGGACCGAGGCCGTGGGTGATTTCATGCGCCAGGATGTGGGTGAAGAAGGAATCGAAATCGAGGTCCTTCTGCGCCTCCGGCCGCAGCACCAGCTTGGCGATCGGCGTCAGCGTCGACACGAATTTCGCCTGCTGTACATTCTTCAGCATCACGCGCTTGGAGCCGCGCTGGCTGATGATGCGCTCGTCGTTGGGCAGGTTGTAGGCGGCGGTCTGCACGCCCATGTTGCCGTCGCCTGCGCCATACACCTGGTTGACCACCACCATCGGCGCCAGCGCGCCCACTTTCGGATTGCGGTACTTGGCGTCGAGCGGCAGATTGTCTTCCAGCTCCTGCATGTGCTTGCCGAAGAAGTCGAGCTTGCGCGTCTCTTTCTGGTCGCGGATATTCACGTAGGCCTCGAACGCCGCCTTGTAGCCGAACAGTTCGTCGTTATAGGTCTCGTAAGGTCCGATCGTGACGTCGACCGGCGCGTCGAGGTCCATCCACGCGAAGTCCGAGGCCAGGTAATCGTTCGACAGGAAGGCGTCGGCGCGCAGCGACAGGAATTTCTTGAGCGAGGCGTTGTCGGTCGCCGCCGCGGCTTGCCTGAGCAGCGCGGCCAGCTTCTCGAGCTCGGGCTTGTACTCGTCCGCATACTTGACGGTCTTGAACTTGCCGTCGGCGCCGGTGCGGATGGTGGTGAAGAACCACTGCGCCTCCTCCTTCTGGCTGGGCGGCAGGCCGTTGATCCAGGCTTCCAGCGCCGGCTTGCTCGCATCGGCCGGATAGAAATTCGCGCCGTCCGGCTTTTTGACGGGGATCCTCAGGCCCGCATATGCGGCCGGCATGAAGGACTGGTGGTCGTCGAGGATGGACCACGGCCCCTTGTTGATCCAGAAGTAGTCGAGGCGCGCGGCGCCCAGCGCCGAGGTGTCGCGCTTCAAGGCGGACCACAAGGCCTCGTTGCCGGACCAGCGCTGGCGCAGTTGCAGGACGTCGACGATCTTCGCCGCTTCGATCAGCTTGGCGATGGCGGCCTTGTCGCCGGCCGACAGGCCCGAGGTGTCGGCGCGCAGTTCGACCGGGGCGAAGCGCTTGGCCATCGCCGCCAATTGGACCGCACTGGCGGGAACGGGCGCGACGCTGTCGGCGGCGCCCACGCTGCCGGCAGCGGCCAGCAACAGGAGTGGAATCAGCAGGTTCTTCATAGGTCCCTTGAAGGAAAAGAATGCAAGAAATGCATTGTAATCCTTCGCGAGACGAATCAGGCTAGCGGGCGGCCGGGCCTTGCGCGATGGTCGCCAGCGGCGCTTCGGGCTTCCAGCCGGCGCCGAGCGCGCGCGCCACGGCGACCGCGGCCAGCAGGCGCTGGGTCTGGATCTGCACCGCCGCGCGGTCGGCCGCCAAGGAACTGCGCTGGGCATCGGTGACGTCGAGGTAGGTCGACACGCCGCGCTCGTAACGCGCCTGCGCCACCACGTAAGCGCGCGCCGCGGCTTGGCGGGCCTGGGCCTGCACCTCGCCCTGGCGCTGGCGCTGCTGGACGTCGGACAGCGCGTCTTCCACTTCGCGCAGGGCGGTCAGCAGCTTGCCTTCGTGATTGGCCAGCGCCTCTTCGTAGCGCGCCTTCGACAGCGCCAGGTTGGCCTTGTTGCGGCCGCCGTCGAACAGCGGCAGCGACAGCGCCAGAGGGCCGATCGAGAACTGGCGCGCGCCGCCATCGGCGATGTTACGCAGGCTCTCGGAGGCGTAGCCGAAATTCCCGGTCAGCGACAGCGAAGGATAGAACGCGCCTTCCGCCACGCCGATCTGCGCATTCGACGCGCGCAGGGTCGCGACGCTGGCCGCGAGGTCCGGGCGCTGGCCCAGCAGGCTGGCCGGCAGGCCGACCGGAATCGCCGGCGGCTGCGGCAGGGTCGCCGTGCCGAGCGCGGCGATCAGCGGCGCCGACGGCGTCAGGCCCACCAGCGTGGACAGGCTGTGTTCGAGCAGGTTGCGCTGGCGCTGGACTTCCTGCAGGTCGGCTTCGGCGTTGGCGCGTTCGATCCGGGCGCGCGCGACATCGAGCTCGTTCGACAGCCCGGCGTTGAAGCGCGCCTCGATCAGCTGCTCGGATTCGCGGCGGGTGTCGAGCGCACCTTTCAGGATCGCCGTCTCGGCATCGGTGCCGCGCAATTGCAGATAGGTGCTGGCGACCTGCGCCGACAACAGCAGGATCACGCCGTCGCGGTCGTCCTGCGCCGCCAGCGCCTGGGCGTCGGCCGCTTCGACCACGCGCCGCACGCGGCCCCACAGGTCGAGCTCATACGACAGCGAAGCGCCCAGCTCATAGTTATTCCCCTTGATCGACTGGCCGCCCAGCGCCAGGCCCTCCGAGGTCTGGGCCGAACTGTGCGAGTTCGACACCGAGGCGCCCACGTTCACCGTCGGCGCCTGCGAAGCGCGCACCGTGCCCAGCTGGGCCTGCGCCTGCAGCAGGCGCTGCGCGCTGGCCTTCACGCCCGGGTTGTCGCGCACCGCGCGCTGTTCGAGCGCGTTCAGGTTCTCGTCGCCGAACACGGTCCACCATTGCGCCGGCAGGCGCGCGCTGTCCATCTTGCTGCCGTCGAGGTGGCGGTAGGACGGCGTCGCGATGCCTTGCGGCGCGACGAAGTTGGGGCCGACCGTGCTGCATCCCGCCAGCGCCGCGAGCGAGGCGGCGAATACCAAAGGCTTCAACATATTCTTTTTCTCCAAAAATAAGGTCCTCACCGATACCGGGAGAGCCCGTCGTTTCCTAATGCGCACCGCCGGCGCTCGGGCCGCGCGGCGCCTTGACCTTGTTGGCGAACCACATCGCGCCGATGCAGGACAACAGGATGAAGCCCATGATCAGGAAGCCGTCGTTATAGGCCATCACATACGCCTCGCGCCGCACGATGCGGTCGATCGCGGCGACCGCCTGGTTGGCCGCGGTGGCGGGGTCGATGCCGTTCGAGATAAAGACCTGGGTCAGCTGGTCGAGGCGGGCCTGGGTGGGCGCCGCGTAGCTCGACACCGACTCGCCGATCCGCGCCGAGTGGAAGTGTTCGCGGTTGGTCAGCGCGGTCGCCAGCATCGCGATGCCGATCGAGCCGCCGAGGTTGCGCGTCATGTTGAACAGGCTCGATGCGGACGGCATGTCGCGCGGGCCGATGCCCTGCATCGCGAAGTTCGACAGGGTGAGCATCACGAACGGCTGGCCCAGCGCGCGCACGATCTGCGACCAGAACAGCTGGTCGTAGCCGGTGGTCGCGTCCATCCCCGAGTTCATCAGGCAGGACGCGCCGAACAGGCCCAGCCCGATCGAGCACAGGATGCGGTTGTCGACGCGCGACGACAGCGCGGCGGCGAACGGCATTACCAACATCTGCGGCAGGCCGCTCCACATGATGACCTCGCCGATCTGCATCGGCGTGTAGCCGGCGATCTGGCCGAGGTACAGCGGCAGCAGGAACGAGGAGCCGTACAGGGCCATGCCGGCCACCGCCGACAGCGCGGTCGCCACCAGGAAGTTACGCTGCCCGTACAGCCGCAGGTTGACGAACGGTTCGGCGCGCGTGAAGGCGGTCACGATCCAAGCCAGGATGCCGAACAGCGCCAGCGCCGCGAAGGTGATGATGAAGTTCGAATCGAACCAGTCCTTCGAATTGCCTTCCTCGAGGAAGATGGTGAGACTGCCCAGGCCGAGCGCCATGAAGGCCATGCCGATCCAGTCGGCGGTGGCCAGCAGCTTGAGGCTGACGGGCTCGCGGTCCATGCCCCACCACATGCCGCCGATCAGCAGCAGGCCGGGCACCCAGTTGATGTAGAAGATCGAGGGCCAGCCATACAGGTCGCTGAGGTAGCCGCCGAAGGTCGGGCCCATGGACGGCGCCAGCGTGGCGGTCAGGCCGAAGATCGCCATGCCGACCGCGCGCCGCGACGGCGGCAGCTTGACCATCACCAGCGTCATCGCCATCGGGATCAGGGCGCCGCCGGTGAAGCCCTGCAACATGCGGAACACGATCATGCTGGGCAGGTTCCAGGCGCTGCCGCACAGGGTCGAGCACAGCACGAACAGCGCGGTGGTGCCCATCATGTAGGCGCGCATGCCGAACACGCGCACCATTAGCGCGGTCAGCGGAATCACGATGATCTCGGCGCACAGGTAGGCGGTGGAAATCCACGAGCCCTCTTCCTGGGTGGCCGAGAGCGTGCCGAGGATGTCCTTCAGCGAGGAGTTGGTGATCTGGATGTCGAGCACCGCCATGAAGGCGCCCAGCATGCCGGCGGCCACCGCGATCCAGGTGCGCAGCGGGACATGCTCGCCGATCGCCGCCGGCGCGCCGGCCGGCAGGGTTTGCGTCGCGCTGGTCATGGCTTAGTGCGCCGCGGCGACGGTCTTCGCTTGCCCGGCCTTCTGGTGCAGCTCGACTTCGGCGACCGCCGACATGCCGGGCACCAGGCGGCCATTGAGCCGGTGCACGTCGGCCGGATCGAACACGATCTTGACCGGCACGCGCTGGACGATCTTGGTGAAGTTGCCGGTCGCGTTATCGGCCGGCAGCAGCGCGAACTGGTTGCCCGACGCCGGCGAGAAGCTGTCGACGTGGCCCACCAGCGGGTCGCCGGGAATCGCGTCGATCGCGACCTTGACGGTCTGGCCGGGCAGCAGTCCGGCCAGCTGGGTTTCCTTGAAATTGGCGGTGACCCAGACGTCTTCCTGCACGATCGCGGCCAGCTGCTGGCCGGGCTGGATGCGCGCGCCCACTTCCACCGTGCGCTTGCCGATGCGGCCGGCGACCGGCGCCACCACGCGGTTGTAGGCCAGCTGCTGCTGGGCGTCCTTGAGCTGGGTCTGCAGCACCTTGACCTGGGCCTTGAGCACGTCGCGCGCGGCGTTGGCGGCGGCGATCTGGGCTTGCGCGGCGCCGACGTTGTCGCGCTTGGCGGTGAGCTCGGCGGCGGCGCCGGTGCGGGCCGCGTTGGCTGCATCGAGTTCGGCTTTCGAGACCGCCTTCATCTGGTCGTTGTACAACTGGCCGAAGCGCTCGGCGTCCTGCTTGGTGCGCAGCACCTGGGCTTCGGACTGGGCCACCTGGGCCGAGGCCCCGCTGGCCTGGGCGCGCGCCTGCGCCACCTGGGCGTCGGACTGCAGCACCTGCTGCTCGGCGCTGGCGATCTGGGCCTGGATCTGCTCGACCTTCACGCGCTGGTCGGCCGGATCGAGTTCGGCGATCAGGTCGCCCGCCTTGACGCTCTGGTTGTCGTCCACCAGCACCCGCGTCACGACGCCCGAAATGCGCGACGACACCGGATGCACGTGGCCGGCCACGTACGCGTTCTCGGTCTCCACGAAGTTATGGCTGCGGTACCACATGCGGCCGCCCGCGCCCAGCGCCGCCAGCGCGATCAGCGCGACCACGCCCAGCACTTTCTTGTTGGGCGGGGTCTTGCCGGGGGCGGCAGGCGCAGCGGGGACGGCGGGCGCGGCTTGGTCGGCAGGTGCGGGAGCAACGGCGGCGAGGGTCTTGTGTTCAGGCATGGAACTGCTCCGCAAAATGAAATGGGGTAATCGCATTATTCGATATTTTACACCGGATGTCAAGAAATGAACCGATTGCATTTCATTCTGTTTTGGTCTACAGTGCGGCCATGAGCACTCATTTGGAAACTGAAGTGGAAGACATTCCCACCATCGGCGCCAAGGCGGCGGGCCGGCCGCGTGCCTGCGAGGTCATGGCGCGCACCCGGGAGCTGATCCGTACCGCCGGCTACCTGTTCCTCAAGCACGGCTATGCCAAGGTCAGCCTCGAGATGATCGCGCGCGAGGCGCACGTGGCGGTGCGCACGATTTACGTCAAGTTCGGCGGCAAGGCCGGGCTGCTGGGCGAGGTGATGGTCGCCAACCGCGACCGCTTCTTCAACCCCCGCGACATGGAGACCGACCAGCGCCCGGTCAAGCACGTGCTGGACGACTTCAGCACCCACTTGCTCGACTTGATCAGCGCGCCGGACGTGGTCACCTTGAAGCGCATGGTGATCACCGAAGCGCCGGCCAATCCCGATCTGGCGCAGGCCTTTTACGCGGCCGGCCCGAAGCAGACGCGCGATATGCTGGCGCGCTACTTCGCCCGCCCCGACGTGCGCGCGCAGCTGCGCGACGACATCGAGATCGCGCTGCTGCCGTCGCACCTGCTCAATTGCATCTCCGGCGACCAGCTCGCGTATTACCTGTTCGAGCCGGAACCGCAGCCGCGCGAGGAAGTGCTGCGCGAACTCGGACAGCGGCTGCGCCTGTTCTACGTGGCCGCGCTGCGCAATCCCGATTAGCGACTAGCGGTATCGGAGTGTGCGTCAGCGCACCGAGCCCTGCTGCATTTTGGTGCACCCTGTTGTCTTTGACGGAGGTGATATGAGCAAGTCCACACGCTACGAGTGGCGCGACCAACAGGCAACATTAAGCGAACGTTTGAAAGGCTTCCTCCAACATCCGGGGGACGATGAAATGGAAGCGGTGGTTGCCGAAATGCGCGCTTACGCCGACGCGGCGCGCACCGGCAGCATCGAGATTCCGGCACGCTGGACCAGCTACAACTGACAATACCAACACGCGGCAATGCAGCCGCAACAAGGCGCCCTTTGCGGGCGAACATAAAAAAAACCGGGGTCTGTCCCCGGTTTTTTTTCGTCGTTCCCGGGCTTGGCGCCCCCCCTTGGCGGGAACCCATAGCGCCTATGCTGCATACGCGGCAGAAACGGCACGCTATGGGGGGGAACGCATGCGTTCCCGCCTCCGCGGGAACGACGAGTGTCAGCGCTTGCGGGCCGGCGGCAGGTCGGTGCACACGCCTTCGTACACTTCGGCCGCCATGCCGATCGATTCGCCCAGGGTCGGATGCGGGTGGATCGTCTTGGCGATGTCGACGCCGTCGGCGCCCATCTCGATCGCCAGCGCCAGCTCGCCGATCATGTCGCCCGCGTGCGTGCCGACGATGCCGGCACCGACGATGCGGTGGGTCTCGGCGTCGAACAGCAGCTTGGTGAAGCCTTCGTCGCGGCCATTGGCCACCGCGCGTCCGCTCGCGGCCCACGGGAAGTGGCCCTTCTCCAGCTTGATGCCCTTGGCCTTGGCGTCGTCTTCGGTAATGCCGACCCATGCCACTTCGGGATCGGTGTAGGCCACCGACGGAATCACCTTGGCGTCGAAGTAGGCCTTCTCGCCATGCGCCGCCTCGGCCGCCACGTGGGCTTCATGCACCGCCTTGTGCGCCAGCATCGGCTGGCCCACCAGATCGCCGATCGCGAAGATGTGCGGCACGTTGGTGCGCATCTGGCCGTCGACCGGGATGAAGCCGCGCTCGGTCACCGTCACGCCGGCCTTGTCGGCCGCGATCTTGCCGCCGTTCGGGCTGCGGCCGACCGCCACCAGCACCATGTCGTAGAGCTGCGGCTCGGGCGCCGCGACGCCGGCTTCCGCCGCTTCGAAGCTGACCTTGATGCCTTCCTTGAGCGCTTCCACCGCCACCGTCTTGGTCTTGGTCATGAGCTTGTCGAAGCGCTTCTCGTTGAACTTCTGCCAGACCTTGACCATGTCGCGGTCCGCGCCTTGCATCAGGCCGTCGAGCATTTCGACCACGTCGATGCGCGCGCCCAGCGTCGAGCAGACGTGCGCCATTTCGAGGCCGAT
>DASRXO010000639.1:0-2586 GCA_035654095.1 Telluria sp. | reverse complement strand
CCAGCGCCTGCGGGAAAACGAATTTCGCCATGATGATCCCGCCGCCGGCCTTGGAAGGGTGGAAGATCACCACCGTGGGCGACGACATCGCCTGGATGCAGCCCGGCGCCGATGGCCGCCTCTACGCCATCAATCCGGAGGCCGGCTACTTCGGCGTCGCGCCGGGCACCAACGAGAAGACCAACTACAACTGCATGGCCTCGATGCGCGAGAACACGATCTTCACCAACGTCGCGCTGACCGACGATGGCGACGTCTGGTGGGAAGGCCTGACCAGGGAAGCGCCGGCGCACCTGATCGACTGGCAGGGCAAGGACTGGACGCCGGCTTCCGGCACCAAGGCCGCGCATCCGAACGCGCGCTTCACCGTGGCCGCGACGCAGAACCCCGTGATCGACGCGGCGTGGGACGATCCGGCGGGCGTGCCGATTGCGGCCTTCATCTTCGGCGGCCGCCGTTCGACCACGGTGCCGCTGGTGACCGAGGCGCGCGATTGGGTCGAGGGCGTGTACATGGCCGCGACCATGGGTTCCGAGACCACGGCGGCGGCCGCGGGCCAGCAGGGCGTGGTGCGGCGCGATCCGTTCGCGATGCTGCCCTTCATCGGCTACAACATGAGCGACTACTTCCAGCACTGGCTGAACATCGGCACGAAGATCGCGCACCCGCCGAAGATCTATTGCGTGAACTGGTTCCGCACCGACGAAGCGGGCAAGTTCGTCTGGCCCGGCTTCGGCGACAATATGCGCGTCTTGAAGTGGATGCTGGACCGGATCGACGGCAAGGCCGGCGGCGTCGACAACGTGTTCGGCACCACGCCGGCGTTCGGCGACGTGAACTGGGAAGGTTCCGAGTTGACTCCCCAGCAGTTCGAGCGCATCACCTCGATCGACAAGGCCGCCTGGCAGGAAGAAGTCGCGCTGCATTCCGAGCTGTTCGACAAGCTCGCCTACCACCTGCCGCCAGAGCTGGCGCAAGCCAAGCAAGCCCTGGATGCCCGCTTGGCAAAATAAGTCCCAGAGCGCTCCATGAAAAATGGGGTCAGAGTTTTTTTCGCGGTCCTTTGCGAAAATTACTCTGACCCCTTTTTTCATGGAGCGCGAACCGCTACAGCAACGGCCCCAAATACTTCCCCGTCACGCTAGCCGGATTCTTCGCCACCTCCTCCGGCGTCCCGCTGGCGATAATCTGCCCACCGCCCGCGCCGCCTTCCGGCCCGAGATCGACAATCCAGTCCGCGGTCTTGATCACATCCAGATTGTGCTCGATGATCACCAGCGTATTGCCCTGATCGCGCAGCCGGTGGATCACCTTGAGCAGCAAATCGATATCATGGAAATGCAGACCGGTCGTCGGTTCGTCGAGAATGTACAGCGTGCGCCCCGTATCCCGTTTCGACAGCTCGAGCGACAGCTTGACCCGCTGCGCCTCCCCGCCCGACAGCGTGGTCGCGCTCTGCCCCAAGCGGATATATCCGAGCCCCACATCGAGCAGCGTCTGCAGCTTGCGTGCGATGACCGGCACCGGCTTGAAGAATTCGTGCGCCTCTTCCACCGTCATGGCCAGCACCTCGGTGACGTTCTTGCCCTTGTAGTGCACCTCGAGCGTCTCGCGGTTGTAGCGCTTGCCGTGGCAGACATCGCACGGCACATACACGTCCGGCAGGAAGTGCATCTCGACCTTGATCACGCCATCGCCCTGGCAGGCCTCGCAGCGCCCGCCCTTGACGTTGAACGAGAAGCGCCCCGCGCTATAGCCGCGTTCCTTCGCCGACGGCACGGTCGCGAACAAATCGCGGATCGGCGTGAACAGCCCGGTGTACGTGGCCGGGTTCGAACGCGGCGTGCGGCCGATCGGCGCCTGGTCCACCGCGATCACCTTATCGAAGTGTTCGAGCCCGCTGATCGAGTCGTGCGGCGCCGGCTCGGTCTGCGAACCGTATAGGTGGCGCGACAGCGCCGGGTACAGCGTGTCGTTCACCAGCGACGACTTGCCCGAGCCCGAGACCCCGGTCACGCAAGTCAGCAAGCCGACCGGCAGGTTCAGCGACACCTTCTTCAGGTTGTTGCCGGTCGCGCCGGTGATCACCAGCTGCTTGTCCGGATTGGCCACGTGGCGCTTCTTCGGCACCGCGATCTTCAGGCTGCCGTTCAGGTACTTTGCCGTCAGCGATTTTTTGCTCTTCAAAATATCCGACAGCGTGCCCTGTGCGATGATCTCGCCGCCATGCACGCCGGCGCCCAGGCCCATGTCGACCACGTAGTCGGCGGTGCGGATCGCGTCCTCGTCATGCTCGACCACCAGCACGCTGTTGCCGATGTCGCGCAGGTGCTTGAGGGTCTCGATCAGGCGGTCGTTGTCGCGCTGGTGCAGGCCGATCGACGGCTCGTCGAGCACGTACATGACGCCGGTCAGGCCGGAGCCGATCTGCGAGGCGAGGCGGATGCGCTGGCTCTCGCCGCCCGACAGCGTACCCGAAGCGCGCGCCAGCGTGAGATAGTCGAGCCCGACGTCGACCAGGAATTTCAGCCGGTCGCGGATTTCCTTCAAAATGCGCGTCGCGATCTCGTTCTGCTGTTTGCTCAG
>DASRXO010000638.1:0-4829 GCA_035654095.1 Telluria sp. | reverse complement strand
CCGTGGTGCTGCTGGTGGCGATCATCGCCGCCGTCGCGCTGACCCTGCGCAAGCGCAAGGACACCAAGCATTTCGACGCCGGCGACGCGGTGCGCGTCAAGCGCAACGACCGCCTGCGCATCGTCAAGATGGCGACGGTCGACCAGCCGGCTATCGACGCCGCATCGAAAGCGGCCGCGCTGGCCGCCGCCGCCGCGCAGGAAGCCAAAGCCAAGGAGCCAACATGACATTATCGCTTGCACACTACCTGGTCCTGGGCGCGATCCTGTTCGCGATCTCGGTGGTCGGGATCTTCCTGAACCGGAAAAACATCATCATCCTGCTGATGGCCATCGAACTGATGCTGCTGGCGGTGAACCTGAATTTCGTCGCCTTCTCGCATTACCTGGGCGACGCGGCGGGACAGATCTTCGTGTTCTTCATCCTGACTGTCGCGGCGGCCGAATCGGCCATCGGGCTGGCGATCCTGGTGGTCCTGTTCCGTAACCTGGACACGATCAATGTGGAAGACCTGGACAGCCTGAAGGGCTAAGCCGGTCGGCGTGAATACATCCTCGAAAAAATAACGATTAAGGTTCAACATGGCGGGTCAACTTCTTAACCCCAACCTCCTTTTGGCCGTACCGCTGGCGCCTTTGGCCGGCGCTGCGATCGCGGGTCTGCTCGGCACCAAATTCCTGGGCAACGCGGTCGGCCGCAAGACCTCGCACACGGTCACCATCCTCGGTGTGCTGATCGCCTTCATCCTGTCCGCGCAAACCCTGCTGGCGGTGCTGGACGGCGCCAGCTTCAACGGCGCCATCTACAACTGGATGACGGTCGGCACCCTGAAGATGGAAGTCGGCTTCCAGATCGATGCGCTGTCGGCCATGATGATGTGCGTGGTGACCTTCGTGTCGCTGATGGTGCACATCTACACGATCGGCTACATGGCCGAGGACGAGGGTTACAACCGCTTCTTCTCGTACATCTCGCTGTTCACCTTCTCGATGCTGATGCTGGTCATGGCCAACAACTTCCTGCAGCTGTTCTTCGGCTGGGAAGCGGTGGGCCTGGTGTCCTACCTGCTGATCGGCTTCTGGTACACGCGTCCGACCGCGATCTTCGCCAACATGAAGGCGTTCCTGGTCAACCGCGTCGGCGACTTCGGCTTCATCCTCGGCATCGGCCTGCTGCTGGCCTATGCCGGCTCGATGAACTACCAGGAAGTATTCGCCCAGCGCGAGGCGCTGGCCGCGATGCAGGTCGCCGCCACCGGCTGGCCGCTGCTGACCGCCGCCTGCATCTGCCTGTTCATCGGCGCGATGGGCAAGTCGGCCCAGTTCCCGCTGCACGTGTGGCTGCCCGACTCGATGGAAGGCCCGACCCCGATCTCCGCGCTGATCCACGCCGCGACCATGGTCACGGCCGGCATCTTCATGGTGGCCCGCATGTCGCCGCTGTTCGAGCTGTCCGACACCGCGCTGTCCTTCGTGCTGGTGATCGGCTCGATCACCGCGCTGTTCATGGGCTTCCTCGGCATCATCCAGAACGACATCAAGCGCGTGGTCGCCTACTCGACCCTGTCGCAGCTCGGCTACATGACGGTGGCGCTGGGCTCTTCGGCCTATTCGATCGCCGTGTTCCACCTGATGACCCACGCCTTCTTCAAGGCGCTGCTGTTCCTCGGCGCCGGCTCGGTCATCATCGGCATGCACCACGACCAGGACATCCGCAACATGGGCGGCCTGCGCCAGTACATGCCGATCACCTGGATCACGTCCTTGCTCGGTTCCCTGGCGCTGATCGGCACCCCGTTCTTCGCGGGCTTCTATTCGAAGGACAGCATCATCGAAGCGGCGCACGCGGCGAACGTGCCGGGCGCGGGCTTTGCCTACGTCGCGGTACTGGCCGGCGTGTTCGTGACCGCCTTCTACTCGTTCCGCATGTACTTCCTGGTGTTCCACGGCGAAGAGCGCTTCGGCAAGGCGCAGCACCACAGCCATGGGCACGACTCGGACGCGCACGACGAGGACCACGACGACCACCACGCCCACGGCCTGGCGCCCGGCCAGAAGCCGCACGAGTCGCCATTCGTGGTCTGGTTCCCGCTGGTGATGCTGGCCATCCCGTCGGTGATCATCGGCTACCTGACCGTCGGCCCGATGCTGTTCGGCGACTTCTTCAAGGGCGTGATCGTCGTCGGCGAAAACCACCCGGCGCTGGAACTGCTGCACGAAGAATTCCACGGCGCGCTCGAGATGGGCCTGCACGCCTTCACCAGCCTGCCGTTCTGGCTGGCCGCCGCCGGCGTGGGCTCGGCCTACTACTGCTACATGGTCAACCGCAAGGTGCCGGCGTGGTTCTTCGCGAAGTTCCACGCGCTGCACACCCTGCTGGACAACAAGTACTACATGGACAAGTTCAACGACGTTGTCTTTGCCGGCGGCGCACGCCTGCTGGGCGGCGGATTGTGGAATGTCGGCGACAAGGGCCTGATCGACGGCCTGGTCGTCAATGGAAGCGCGAAACTCGTGGGCTGGGTCTCGTCGATCGTCCGCCAGGCGCAGACCGGTTATATCTACCACTATGCGTTTGTGATGATCCTCGGCGTGCTCGGTACGCTGCTGTATTTCTTCCCGTTCTGGCACGCTTAATCAGGCAAAGATAACGACAACATGATGCAGTCTACGATTTCCACCTATCCTCCGTTCCTGAGCCTGTCGATCTGGCTCCCGATTATCTTCGGCATGCTGGTGCTCGCCGTCGGCGGCGACAAGAAGCCGGGCCTGACCCGCGTGCTGTCGCTGGTCGGCGCGATCGTCAGCTTCCTGCCGACGCTGGCGCTGGTCCATCACTTCGACAACGCCGCGCACGGCATGCAGTTCGTCGAAAGCACGCCCTGGATCGGCCGCTTCAACATCATGTACGCGCTCGGCATCGACGGCCTGTCGCTGTGGTTCGTGCCGCTGACCGCCTTCATCACCATCATCGTGGTGATCTCGGCGTGGCAGGTGATCGAGCAGCGCATCGCCCAGTACATGGGCGCCTTCCTGATCCTGTCCGGCCTGATGGTCGGCGTGTTCTGCGCGCTCGACGGCCTGCTGTTCTACTTCTTCTTCGAGGCCACGCTGATCCCGATGTTCATCATCATCGGCGTGTTCGGCGGCGCCAACCGGGTGTACGCGGCGTTCAAGTTCTTCCTCTACACCTTCTTCGGTTCGCTGCTCACGCTGGTGGCGATCGTCTACCTGTATAACAAATCGGGCGGCAGCTTCGACATCCTCGCCTGGCAAAAACTGCCGCTGACGATGCACCAGCAGATCCTGATCTTCCTCGCCTTCCTGATGGCCTTTGCGGTCAAGGTGCCGATGTGGCCGGTCCACACCTGGCTGCCGGACGCCCACGTCGAAGCGCCGACCGGCGGTTCGGTGGTGCTGGCGGCGATCATGCTCAAGCTCGGCGCCTACGGCTTCCTGCGGTTCTCGCTGCCGATCGCGCCCGACGCCAGCCATTACCTGGCCGGCTTCATCATCACGCTGTCGCTGATCGCCGTGATCTACATCGGCCTGGTCGCGCTGGTGCAGGCCGACATGAAGAAGCTGGTCGCGTATTCCTCGATCGCCCACATGGGCTTCGTCACGCTCGGCTTCTTCACCTTCAACGAGATGGCCACCCAGGGCGGCATCGTGCAGATGATCTCGCACGGCTTCATCTCGGGCGCCATGTTCCTCTCGATCGGCGTGCTGTACGACCGCATGCACTCGCGCCAGATCGCCGACTACGGCGGGGTGGTGAACCGGATGCCGAAATTCGCCGCTTTCCTGGTGCTGTTCTCGATGGCGAACTGCGGCCTGCCCGCGACCTCCGGCTTCGTCGGCGAGTTCATGGTGATCCTCGGCGCGGTGCAGTACAACTTCTGGATCGGCATGCTGGCCGCGACCGCCCTGATCTTCGGCGCGGCGTATTCGCTGTGGATGGTCAAGCGCGTGGTGTTCGGCGAGATCGGCAACAAGCACGTGGACGAACTGACCGACATGAACCAGCGCGAGTTCCTGATGTTCGCGGTGCTGGCGATCGCCGTGATCTTCATGGGCCTGTACCCGGCGCCGTTCACCGACACCATGCAAACCTCGGTTGCCGACCTGCTCAAGCACGTCGCCATCTCCAAGCTGCCATAACGCTGCCATCAATCAGAATGAATCAAATGACTAACCCCAACCTGATCCCGGTGTACGCCGAAATCTTTCTGCTGGTCGCCGCCTCCGCGATCCTGTTGATCGACATGTTCCTGTCGGATGCCAGGCGCTCGCTGACCTACGCGCTGTCGCTGGCGACACTGGTGGTGTGCGGCGTGTTCAGCTACGCCGACTTGAGCGCCGGCGCTACGGTCTACACCTTCTCGAACATGTTCGTGTCGGACCCGATGTCGAACCTGCTCAAGCTGTTCACCTACCTCGCGGTCGGCATCACGCTGATCTACTCGCGCCAGTACGCGACCGAGCGCGGCATGATGTCGGGGAACCTGGGCGGCGAATTCTATGTGCTCGCGCTGTTCGCGATGCTGGGCCAGATGGTCATGATCTCCGGTAACAACATGCTGATCATCTATCTCGGCCTCGAACTGATGTCGCTCTCGCTGTACGCGCTGGTGGCGCTGCGCCGCGACCATGCGGTAGCGACCGAGGCGGCGATGAAGTACTTCATCCTCGGCGCGCTGGCGTCCGGCTTCCTGTTGTACGGGATCTCGATGGTGTACGGCGCCACCGGCTCGCTCGACCTGAGCGAAGTGGCGAAGATCTCCGGTTCCGGTTCGGCCAACCACACGATCCTGGTGTTCGGCATCGTGT
>DASRXO010000637.1:0-2569 GCA_035654095.1 Telluria sp. | reverse complement strand
GCTCCAGCTCGACGCCGGCCATCCGCTGGCGAATCGGGGCAGATAGGTATTGGCGGCGGCCTGCCGAGTTCAGGTCGGCACTGGCGGGCTAGCTGGAGTGGGGCGCGCGGCTTGCCGTCGTCAATTCGCCTTCGAAAGCGCCGGGCTGGCGCGAGTCGCGCAGCGGCCGTCCTAATCCCGTCAACAATGTTACTCCCACCTCCATGTGACCGCGTCCTACTATTTGTCGCACCGCGAATGGTATGACAACCCTCACTCAAAGGAGAAACATGATGCACAAGATTGGAACACGCAAGGAATGGACGTCCGCACGACTGGACCTGCTGGCCGCGGAGAAGGACCTGACGCGCCGCAGCGACGAGGTGGCCAAGCGGCGCCAGCAACTGCCCTGGGTCCGGGTCGACAAGGACTATCGTTTCGACACGCCGCAAGGCCGAGTGAGCTTGGCCGACTTGTTCAAGGGCCGCTCGCAACTGCTCGTCTATCACTTCATGTACGGGCCCGATTATACGGCCGGCTGCCCGTCCTGCTCGTCGATTGCGGATGGCTTCAATGGCATCGCGGTGCACCTTGAAAACCACGACGTGGCCTTCAGCGCGGTCTCGCGCGCGCCGCTCGACAAGCTACAGGCATTCAAGCAGCGCATGGGCTGGCAGTTCGACTGGGCGTCGTCGGCCAACAGTGATTTTAACAGCGACTTCAGTGTCTTCTTCACCGAGGAACAGCAGCGCGAAGGCGGCATCGAATACAACTACCGGCGCGAGCCAGCCGCGCAGGGCATCCCCCGCGGGCAGACCGTGAAGGAATGGCAGGAAACGGGCAACGCAAGTCCAATGGAGCTGATTGCCGCCTCGATCGGAACCGATGTCGCTACCTATACGCGTGACCGTCCGGGCGTCAGCGCTTTCGTGCTCGAAGATGGCCAGGTCTACCATACCTATTCGGGCTATTCGCGTGGCCTCGACGGCATCTGGGGCATGTACCAGTGGCTTGACCGCGCGCCCAAGGGACGTAATGAACAAGGAATCTGGTGGCGCCGCCATGATGAATACGCGCAGGCCTGACACGGCTGTCAAGCTGGCCGGCTGGCTCTGCCTGGCGGCCACGCCCTGCTTTGCGCTGATGGGGCTGATCAGCGCGATTGCCGGCAACGCAGACCCGATCTGTTCCGCCGTCCGGGGCGGCTGGCCCATGAACGACATGACGGCGATGTACCTGGCCATGAGTGCTTTCCATCTCCCACCCTGGTTGCGCATTCGGTGGCGCGCGGATTCGCCGGCAATGCGGCAGAGCTGAGCGCAGCGTCACGCAGCTCAGCGCTTCACCTCGCTGGGCGCAGTCGACCTTGTCGAACGCCCTCGCGACCCTGCTGCTGATCCAGTACCCCTATGGATGGGGAAGGGCGGCTGGCTGCGTCCGACCTCGAAACGCAGGTCGCGGCGAGCAACAAGAAAACCGAAGAACTCAAGGCGCGCAACGCCAAGCTCGAATCCGAAGTACGCGACTGGAAGGACGGCACCGGCGCGGTCGAAGAGCGCGCCCGCGTCATGTGCGGTTTTCACAAGAGTTTTGCCCATTCCCTTGCATTGTGATAATTGGTTGTTATTTACCGTATTTACGGTGCTATATTGTGATCGTTGGTAGTCGCGAAGTGTCCGTCACCCGGTACTCGACAGACATACCCACTCGGCCCCGCTCCACTCTCACCTGGCGCCTGTAAGTTCTTTCCTTTATGCACTATCCACCGCATGTACAGTGCGTTCCTCCGCGTGCCGGGCTATTCCGTCTTGATCATGAATATCTTTTTCTCCCCGCCAAGGCAGGGCGCCGTACAAGCACCGACGGACCGAGATGTCGCCGAGATGTCGCCGAGATTCCAAGAGTTTCAGCAATACAAATCGAGGAGTTCCTGAATGGCCACAACCAGCCTTGCCCCGCAGATCACCCACCAAGGGCGCCGCTACATCCTCAACGCCCGCCCCGACACCGTCGATTTCCGTGACTGCATGTACGTGCCGACGCTGGCCGAGATGCCCTTGCAACGGACGCTGGAAGAGTACCGAAAGGCCAAGGTCAGGATCCGGGACCAAGGCGCCGACGGCGGTTGTGCGGGCTACGCCCTGGCGACCGTCGCCGACTATCTGGTCCACACCAGTGCGCGCCCGCGCGAGGTGCACGGCGTCAGTGCGCGCATGCTGCACACGATAGCGCGCCGCTACGCCGTCTGGCCGGGCGACGACGGGTCGAGCGCGCGCGACGCCATGAAGACCTGGTATCAGGATGGCGCATGCAGCGGGCCCGGTGGCGCCGACAAGCCGGCTGGACGCGCGCGCAGCGAGAGCGCAGCCCAGCCGCCGCTGGGCGCTTACTACCGCATCGCCCGTCACGACCTGGGCTCGATGCACGAGTCGTTGACCGAGGTCGGGGTGCTATATGCCACCGGCCGCATACACGCCGGCTGGAGCTCGGTCATGAGCGACGGCATCATCCGGCAGGAGGCTCACACCGAGGGGCCACACGCGTTCGCGATCGTCGGCTACGACCACGAAGGATTTTGGATTCAAAATTC
>DASRXO010000636.1:0-2340 GCA_035654095.1 Telluria sp. | reverse complement strand
GCCGGCGGCGCGGCGCTGGCGCTGGTGGCGGTCGCCTGCTGGACCTGGTACCCGCTGCGCAATGCCGACTGGCTGCGCGACCATCCGGGCCGCAGCCCGCGCACCTGGGCCACCGCGCAAGGCCTGGCGACGCTGCCGCTGGCGCTGGCCGGCTACGCGCTGTTGTGGGGCGGGATGGGACTCGCCGGCAGCGGCTTCGCGATGCCCTTCGGCCCGCGCCCGCTGTTCTTCATCGGCCTGATGCTGACGATCGGCCTGTGCGCCTCGTGGATCGGCACCCTGTGCTGGAACGAGGCGAGCCAGCGCCTGCCCGCGGCCACCGCCGGCCAGCTGATCGTGTTCGAAACCCTGGCCGCGCTGAGCTACGCCTTCATCCTGCGCGGCAGCATGCCGGGCGCGCCGACGCTGGCCGGTATCGTGCTGCTGGTCGTCGGCGTGCTGTGGGCGACCCAGGTCAAGCCCGCGCCGCTGGCCGAAGCCGGCCAAGCCGCATAAGCGGCAGCGCTACGTTATCATGGTCGCTACCTGCGCGACCGGCCGCGGTGGGGGGAAGTAGTGCGGGATGAGAATGGAAAATCCAGTTAAACTCGCCTATCGGTTCGTCACTTTCGACTGCGCGACTCCCGCATGTATTCAGATGCTCGGTTTTTCAGGAGTGGCGGGACATCGCTGTTTTACCTTGTGCTATGAAAGAGTCCCGTGACATGAACCTCGCTACCTTTATACGCTCCAACGTGACCGAGATTCTCGCAGAATGGACGGCTTTCGCGAAAAAAGCCGCGCCCGCGGATGGAGCGATGTCGAACTTGGCCTTGACCGATCATGCCGAGGCAATCCTTTGCGCGATCGCTATCGATATCGAGACGCGTCAGAGCAAAAGACAGCAATATGAGAAGTCGCAGGGCGATGAAGCGGACACTGGTGACACAGAAAGCGCAGCGGCAGTTCACGGGCGGCTTCGGCAAGCCAGCAATTTTTCCTTGCCACAGCTTAGTTCGGAATTTCGCGCCCTCAGGGCGACAGTGCTGCGCCTCTGGTTGCCTCGCGTTGATCAGATGTCGGAAACGACCATCCATGAAATGGTGCGGTTCAACGAAGCGATCGACCAGGCTCTGGCCGAGTCAATCGTTACCTTCTCAGCCAGGGAGGAGCGGACGAGGGACCTATTTCTGGCGGTGCTGGGGCACGATCTCCGGGCGCCTCTGGCCACCATTTCACTGGTGGGAGATCTTCTCACGCGCCCAATTGTGCCGCAGGAACAAGTTGCGGCACTTGGACAAAAGGTGAAGCGTGGTGCAATACTAATGAGCGCGATGGTGACCGATCTGTTGGGGTTCACCCGTTTACAGATGGGGGCTGGAATGCCGACCGTGCGCACGATGTTGGATTCGCAGGAGGTGTGTCAAGCTGCGGTTGCCGATGCGCGGGCGATGTATCCGAACATCACAATCGTTTTTCGTCATACTGGCGAGCTCACGGGATCGTTTGATGGCGTCCGCTTGCAGCAATTGGTGACGAATCTTTTAATCAATGCTGCCCAGTACAGCGCCAAGGACCATGACGTTATCTTGGAGGCGGTAGGGTCGGCAGTCGCGATAACGATCAGCGTAAGCAACTTTGGCCCGGTGATTCCGGAGGAATCGCTTAAGACTATCTTCCAGCCCTTGGTGCAACTGGAGCCGAATATTGAAGATGACGCCAGGCCAACGACCAGCTTGGGGCTGGGCCTTTTCATCGCGAAAGAGACAGCTGTCGCCCACAACGGGACGATTGCGGTGACGTCCAATACGGAAGACGGAACGATCTTCTCAGTCAATTTTCCCCGTAATACGTAGCAAGTAGAACAAGCAAACAAATGCAACCTCGGATGCGGGCTTATGACACTACACATCGAAACACCCTTGATCGAATCGGGCGCCATGGCGCGCGAGGGCCAGGCGGTCTGGCTCAAAATGGATGCGCTGCAGCCGCCGGGCTCCTTCAAGATCCGCGGCATCGGCTTCGCCTGCGAGGAGTACGTACGGCGCGGCGCGACCCGCTTCATCTCTTCCTCGGGCGGCAACGCGGGCATCGCGGCGGCCTACGCCGGCCGCCGGCTGGGCGTGCCGGTGCTGGTGGTGGTGCCCGAGACCGCCACCGCGCGCGCCAGGGAACTGATCCGGCGCGAGCGCGCCGAGGTGATCGTGCACGGCGCCTCGTTCCAGGAAGCGAACGCGCACGCGCAGGCGCTGGTCGGCGCGCATGACGCCTTCATCCATCCCTTCGACGATCCGCTGCTGTGGCAGGGCCACGCGAGCATGATCGACGAGGTCGCGCGCGCCGGCCTCGTGCCGGACGTGG
>DASRXO010000635.1:0-10777 GCA_035654095.1 Telluria sp. | reverse complement strand
ATATGCTGGCATGGCGCCGCAAGCTGCGCGCCGGCGACCGGATCGCCGACACCGAGGCCCAGCTCGGGCGCGAGCGCAGGTCGCGCGCGCTGGCCGAACGGGCGCTGGCCGAGACCCACCGGACGCTGTGCCGGCTGGTCCAGCAGCAAGACCAGGTGCGCGAAGCCGAGCGCACGCGCATCGCGCGCGACATCCACGACGACCTCGGCCAGAACCTGCTGGCGCTCAAGATCGAATTGTCCTTGCTGCATGGTCGCACCCGCGGCGCCTATCCCCTGCTCAACGACATGGTCTGCCGCATGCTGGGCAATCTCGACCTGAGCATCAAGTCGCTGCGCGGCGTGATCAACGACCTGCGGCCGGCACTGCTCGAGGACGGCTTGCGCAGCGCGATGGAATGGCAGCTCAGCGAATTCTCGCGCCTGAACGGCATCCGCCACGTGCTCGAAGCCGATGCCGAGGCCTTCCGCGCCATCCCCGGCAAGGAAGTCGATGCGACGCTGTTCCGGATCCTGCAAGAATCGCTGTCGAACGTGGTGCGGCATGCCCAGGCCAGCGAGGTGCGGGTCGCGTTCCGGCGCAAGGGCGACCAGCTGGCCCTGACGGTCGAGGACAACGGCCTCGGCATGGTCGAGGAAGCGGCCCACCGCGGCTGCGGCCTGAGCGGCATCGGCGAGCGCGTCAAGGTCCTCGGCGGCCACTTCACGATCGCCAGCCAGGCCGGCGCCGGCACCCGGCTGTCGCTGACGATCCCGCTGAACCGTGCGCTAGCCGCACACTGATCGCTATCGGCCCCAATTGCACGCACTGTTGCGGCGCATCAAGGTGTGACAACTTGCTGGTAGCAAAATCAAGTCTTGTCGGCAATCAACAATTTGCCCCGCGGATAGTTTTTAAGAGGGACGCCAGATGACAAGCGCAACCACGATGCAGCGTGTGATGGACTTTGCGGCGCCCGACCAGGAGCGCGCGTTCGCCAACAAGCTGATGGAAATGCTGGCCGTCCCGGCCTTCGTGCTCGATACCCAGTGCAAGGTCATGATCTGGAACCGGGCTTGCGAGCGGCTCACCGGCGTCCCCGGCTACGAGGTGATCGGCACCACCGATCACTGGCGCAGCTTCCACGAGGTGCCGCGGCCGACGCTGGCCGACCTGGTGATCCAGAACCGCACCGACGAAATCCACAAGCTGTATCCCAGCCACAGCCGCGAGCCGCACGCCGCCGGCGCCCTGTGCGGCGAGAGTTGGTGCGAGATGCCGCGGGTCGGACGGCGGCGCTACCTGGCGGCCGATGCCAGTCCGATCTTCGACGAAAACGGCAAGCTGGCAGCCGTGGTCCAAACCCTGCGCGACATGACCGACGAGAAACTGGCCCAGATCGCGCTCGAACAGCTGGCCACGCGCGACGGCCTGACCGGGCTGGCCAACCGCCGCTGCTTCGACGACACCCTGAACGCCGAATGGGCACGCGCGATGCGCGAGCGGCAGCCGCTGTCGCTGCTGATGGTCGACGTCGACAACTTCAAGACCTACAACGACACCCACGGCCACCTCGGCGGCGACGAATGCCTGAAGCGCATCTCGACCGCGGTGGCCAGCGAGATGCGCGCCAACGACCTGGTGGCGCGCTACGGCGGCGAGGAGTTCGCCGTGATCCTGCCCAACCAGGCGCTCAAGGGCGCGGCCATCGTGGCCGAGCGGGTGCGTTACCGCGTCGAGCAACTGCGCCTGCCGAACGGGCTCGAGCCGGCCCAGTGCGTCACGGTCAGCATCGGCGCGGCCACCGCGATCGTTTCGCGCGACACCTCGGCCAGCCAACTGGTGGCCACCGCCGACGCCGCGCTCTACCGCGCCAAGCACATGGGCCGCAACCGCATCAGCCTGCCGCTGAACGAAGCGGCCTGAGCTCACCGCCTCAGCTCGTCATGCGCTCCCAGCCATGGCGGATCGCGGCCTTGAATTTATCCCAGGCCGAACCGGGGTTGCTGCGCTCCCAGTCGCTGCGCAAGCCGCCCTCGACCGTGTCCCACTGGCGGCCGCGGTACTGGTCGCTGCGCGCCATCGACGAGCCGTAGCGGTAGGCCGGCGCGTAATCGTCGTAGCTGTCGCCGGTGTTGGCGTAGTTCGCGTTCCAGTGGCCGCGGTAGTAGGCGTCGTCGTCGCCGCGCAACTGCTCGACCTCGACCTCGGTGCGGCGCACCGTATCGCTGACCTTCTCCTCGCGCTGCGTGACCTCCTTGCCGACGATCACTTGCTCGACCACGCGGGCGGTCTTTTCGATCACCGGCTCCTCGGCCGTCTCGCGCAACTCGATCGAGGTTTCCTGGAACGCCGCGGCGTCCGCAGCCAGCGGCTCGTCGACCACGCGGCGCTGCACGTTCACATGCTCCTCGCGCAGGCCGACGCTCTCGTTGACCGGGGTCTCGACCACGCGCGAATAGACCCGCACGCCGCCGCGCTGCACCTCGCGCTTGCCGACCTTGAGCTCTTCCTGCACCACCGGGATCGCGCGCTGCTGCGAGTCCTGCGCGGCGGCGCCCTGCTGCGCGCCCGCACTCTGGGTGCCCGCACTCTGCGCCGAGCCTTGGGCGCCGGACTGCATGCTCTGCTGCTGGGTCCCGGCTTGCGACTGCGCACTGGAGCGCGCGGTGTCGAAACCGGCGCGCCCGCCGGCCCATTGCGCGGCCTGCTCGTCGATGTCGACCGGCCCGTGGCGCTCGACGATGTCGGCCGCGCGCTCGACTTCCGGCTCGTCGGCCGCGATCAGGGTCAGCACGTAATGGCCGCGCGTGACCGCGTCGGAATACAGCCGGGCGCTGTCGCGTTCGGCGCTGCCGAACAGGTCGGAGAAGAAGTGCTTGATGCTCGCGGTGATCGAACCATCGTCCTCGGCGCGCGTGCTGGTGCCGGCCGCGCCGGCCGAACCGGCCGGATCGCCCTCGCTCAGGCGTACTTCGCCGCGCCCGAAGCCCGCCCCCAGCAACTCATCCATCGCATTCTGCGCGTCGCCCCGGTTGTCGAAAACTGCTACCAATGTATGTTGCATGATGTACCTCCAAATACGGTGGGTTACGGGTCCGTGGCGTCGTCGAAGCGCTCGACCGTGACTTGCTCGGCCTTCAACGACACGGTGTCGGTATGACGTTCTTCACGCTGGGTCTTGGTGATGCGGATTTCTTCCTTGATGCGCAGGCGCCGTTCGAGCACCAGCACTTCCTCCAGCACCGGCACGACCAGGGTGTCGCCTTCGTAGCGCGTGGCCGGCACGTCGCCGGGCGCCAGCAGGCGGCCGACCTCGACCCGCGTCACGCTGAGCTCGTCGTGGCGCAAGGCCTGGTCGACCTCGTGCGGCTGCTCGGTCACGGTCTTGTGCACCCGCACGCCGCGCCCGGTGTCGACCACGCGGGTGCCGATGCGCAGCTCTTCGCGTTGCACTGGAATCCGCGCCGCCTCGTTGGCGCCGGGCTCTCCTGTCTTGCTCACCATCGCGCGCTCCTTGCAAACGGCGTCATACCTGCAATCCAGAGTACCCGAAACGAGCGGCAGCTTGCGCACCATTGACATCGCCCAAGTTTGATGTCGGCGTGCGCCGCGATGCTGCTAAAAAATGCCGTGTTTTTTGCCGGACGCTCGATCCGGCGCCCGGTCGCCACCTGCTCGAACGCGCGGCGCCTCAGTCGAAGGGATTGGCGACGGTCTTGATGCTCGGTTCCGGCAAGCTGGCCGGCAGCGTTTGCGATTCGAGCGCGGCCACGACGTCGTTCAGCAGCCCTTGCAGCAGGCGCGCCTGCGCGAGGCCGGACTGGTCGGCGGTGAGGTCGATGTCGCCGTGGAGGGATATCCGGTCGAGCCGGTTTTCGATGGTCAGGCCGCCCACCTGCAGCACGTCGGCCTCGTTCGCATACGGCACGAAGCCGGATTTTTTCGCATTCATGGTCGCTCCCGCGCCGCCTTAGCCGCGCGTCCTGTTCAGTTTCACCTTCGGCAGGCGCAGCATGATTTGCTTTTGCCGCGGCGCCAAAGAAGGCAGCAGATCGATGCCGATCGTGTCCTCCAGTTCGGCGATGCTCATGGTGCGCACCGTGCTGTTGGGCCGGTTCTCGACGAACCACGCGGCGCCGGCCTGCTGGCGCGGGCTGTACACGACCTTGTACAGGTGGCTGGGCACCAGCACGTGGCCGATCTTGCGCAGCTCGCCGCCGAGATAGGCCGGGCCGGTGAGCACGTACAGCGCGCCCTCCTTCTTCGCCATCTTGCGCACCGCGCCTTCGATGCCGGCCCAGACGTGGCGGTTATTGTCCGCGTCCTGCGGCACCATATTGGCCAGCGTGAAGCTCTCATGCTGGGTCTGGCGGTCCGGCATGTCGCCGTTGGGCGACATGTGGCCGCGGTCGAAGCCGCTGCGCGCGTAATCGGACAATTCCGCGCGCTGCGACTCGGGCAGTTGCTGCTCGGCGTGGAACGAGTTCTCGCGCGACAGCGCCTGGGCCGCTTCGATGTTCCCGGCCTTCAGGTATTCGGCCGACCACAGCGGGCTGCGCGTCACGCCCGAGTGCATCACGCCGAACACACCGTAGCACAATTCCCTGGTGCCGGACGCCAGCTTGGGATTGCGGATTTCGGGCAGCCGCCCGTCGACGTAAAACGCCGGACAGCCGGCGCCGAACGCGAGGCCGGCGGCCAGCATCAGGGCGATGCCGGCCAGGGTCTTCTGGATCATGATTTCCTAATTGAATCGGACGGGAAGCCGCATTCTAGCCGACCTCGGCTGTGGCAAGCCGCACGAGGCGTGCGCCCAGTTGCGCCAGGCTGTCGCGCAACGCCGGCGGGCTGCGCACCTCGAAGTCGAAGGGCATGCCGGCCAGATGGCCTGCGAACCAGTCGATGTGGTCGGTCTGGCTGCGCAACAGCACGCCCTCCTCGAGCTGCTCGAACAGGCCGATCGCGTCGAAGAAATGGCCGCTCGCGGTCTTCAGATCGGTCTTCAGCAGCACTTCGATCGGATGGGCGCGCTCCATCGAGGCCATCGACTGGCGCAGGTGTTCGAGCGCATCGAAATGGGCCGGCCGCGCGAACGACAGCGGGCGCGGCTCGACCTTGACGATGCGGTCGAGACGGAACGAGCGCATGCCGCCGCGCAGATGGCACATGCCGATCACATACCAGCAGCCGCTGCGGAACGCCAGGCCGTAGGCATCGAACTCGCGCTCGGTGTCCTTGCCGTCCGGCGCGCGGTAGTGCAGGTAGACGCGCTGCTGGGCCAGCGCGGCCGAACTCAGGGTCACCAGCGCGCCGTTGTCGGCCGGCGCCACCGCGCGCACCATGTCGAGCCGCACGGTCTCGTCGACCGCGCGCACCCGCCGCTTGAGATTGGCCGGCATGATGCGCTCGAGCTTGGCCTGGGCGCTGGCCACGGCCGGCGCGGCTTCGGCGAAACCGAGGCTGCGCGCGGCCAGCAGGCCGATCGCCAGGGCCAGCGCCTCGTCGTCGGTAAACATCATCGGCGGCAGCTTGAAGCCGGCCATCAGCGAATAGCCGCCGTGGCGGCCGCGCTCGGTGGTGATCGGGATGCCGATCTCTTCCAGCGTGACGATGTAGCGGCGCAGCGTGCGGGCGTCGACCGCGAGGCGCGACGCCATCTCGGCGCCGCTCATGCGGCCATGGGTTTGCAGCAGTTCGAGCACTGCCAGCACGCGGGTGGTTGGATGGTACATCCGGCAAAGATAACAGATTAATAGGGCTGAATCTGTCCTAATTGGCATTTACCATTTGTCCTGTCGATTTCCCGCACACCCACGCAAAGGCCAGACCACCATGAAAAAGAGCAGCCAGCCCGACGACTACACCGTGATCGAATTGCGTCGCTACACCATCGCGCCCGGCGGGCGCCGGCAGTTCGCCCGCTATTTCGAGACCTGGTTCCCGGAGGCCTTCCAGCAGCTGGGCGCGCTGGCCTTCGGCCATTTCTTCGAGCGCGAGCGGGCCGACCATTTCACCTGGCTGCGCGGCTTTCGCGACATGCCGGCGCGCGCCGCCGTCAACCACGCCTTCTATGGCGGGCCGGTCTGGCGCGAGCACAAGGCCACGCTGAACCGGCTGATCCTCGACAGCGACAATGTGCTGCTGCTGCGCCCGCTGTACGCCGACTCCGGCATCCCCGTCCTGCGCGCGGTCGATCCGGTGGCCGAGCCGCGCGGCGCCCAGGGGCTGGTGGTGGCGCAGATCTTCAAGCTCGATCCGGACCGGCTCGACGCGTTCGCGCTGGCGGCCGACCACTGGTTCCTGAATTACCGCGGCAAGGGCGTGATCGAGGCCGGCATCCTGGCCACGCTGGACCAGCCGAACAACTTCCCGCAGCACCCGATCCGCACCGACGGCTGCTACCTGGTCTGGCTCGGCGTGCTGCGCGACGACGAGGCGCTGGCCGCGCTGCGCCCGGTCTTCGCCGAGGCCGAAGCGGCGCTGCAGGCGACCGGCATGCTGGAAGCGCCGGCCGAGCTGCTGGTGCTCGATCCGGGCCGGCGCTCGCGCCTGCGCTGGGCGCCGGTGCAGCAGCCGGCCGCCCAGCTGGAGTGCGCGGCATGAGCCAGGCCGCCATCCTCTGGCTGTATTTCGTGGTGGTGTTCGGGATCGTCGCCCTGCCCGGCCTCGACATGGCCTTCGTGATGGCCAGCGCGATGCTGGGCGGGCGCCGCTCGGGGCTGGCGGCGGTGGCCGGCATCGTCGCCGGCGGTGTCTGCCACCTGGCGATGGGGGCGCTGGGCGCGGCCGTGATCCTGCGGCTGTGGCCGGCGCTGTTCGACCTGATGCTGGCCGGCGGCGCGCTGTATATCGCGTGGATGGGCGTGGCCTTCTTGCGCAGCAGCAGCGTGTTCCGTCCCGACAGCGCGGGCGCGCCGGTGTGTGCAGCGGCCACCACCTTCCGGCGCGCGATGGTGACCAGCCTGGTCAATCCCAAGGCGTATATCTTCATGCTGGCGATCTTCCCGCAATTCCTGAAGCCGGCGCTGGGCCCGGTCTGGATCCAGGCCGGCCTGCTCGGTGCGATCACCTCGCTGACCCAGCTCGGCGTGTACGGCGCGCTGGCCCTGGCGGCCGGGCGCGCCAGCGGCTGGTTCGCCGCCAATCCGGGCGCCAGCGGCGCCACCGCCAAGACGATGGGCGTGCTGTTGCTGGCGGTGGCCGCCCTGACCGCGGCCCAGCTGTTCCATGGCGCCACAGACGTAATTACTCCGTAAAAATAATTTCTCTCAGTCATTGTTTTTGACGCTACAATCTTTTCCGCTAAACAGGAGCGTGTGACTCTTGATCGGGGGGACAAGAATGAAGATTGCGGACTTGAAGATCGGCCACCGTCTGAATATCAGCTTTGCGCTGACGATCGCCGCGCTGGCCGTGGTCGTGGCGCTCGGCGCCAGCCGGCTGGCGATGGTCAGCGGCGAGATCGACCTGACGGTCAACGACCGTTACGACAAGATCAGCCTGCTCAACGACATCCAGACCAATCTCAACGTGCAAGCGCGCGACCTGCGCAACGCCCTGCTGCTGCCCGAGGCGGCGCGCGCGCAGGCCGAGCTGGCCAAGGTGGACCAGGCCGACGCCGGCCTCAAGCGCGACTTCGAGCTGCTCGACAGCCGGATCCGGGTGCCCGCCGCGCGCGAGCTATTGCGCACCATCGGCCAGGCGCGCGACACCTTCGCCCCGGTGCGCGAGCGCCTGTCCGCGCTGATCCGCGCCGGCCAGAAGGACGCAGCGGCCACGCTGCTGTTCGCCGAGCTGGCGCCGGCCCAGGCCGCCTACCTGGCCGCGATCGACAAGCTGATCGCCTTCCAGGTCGAACTGATGCACAGCTCCGGCAACGGCGCGCGCGACCTCGCCCACAGCGCCGGCAACGCGATGATCGTGCTCGGCGTGGCCGGCGCGGTGCTCAGCATGCTGACCGCCTGGTTCATCACGCGCGGCATCGTGGGTCCGCTCGACGACGCGGTGCGGATCGCGCGCACGGTCGCGTCCGGCGACCTGGGCAGCCGGATCGAGGTGCGCTCGCGCGACGAAATCGGCCAGCTGGCGCAAGCGCTCAAGGATATGAACGAAAGCCTGGTGACGATCGTCGGCAAGGTGCGCGGCGGCACCGACACCATCGCGCGCGCCTCGGCCGAAATCGCGGCCGGCAACCAGGACTTGTCGATGCGCACCGAGGAACAGGCCAGCTCGCTGGAAGAGACCGCTTCGTCAATGGAACAGATGACCAGCGCGGTGCGCCAGAACGCCGACCATGCGCGCACCGCCAACCAGCTCGCGCTGTCGGCCTCGGAAGTGGCCGGCAAAGGCGGCGCGGTGGTGGCCGAAGTGGTGCAGACGATGGAGGCGATCAACCTGGCCTCGCGCAAGATCGTCGACATCATCGGCGTGATCGACGGCATCGCCTTCCAGACCAATATCCTGGCGCTGAACGCGGCGGTCGAAGCGGCGCGCGCCGGCGAACAGGGGCGCGGCTTCGCGGTCGTGGCCGGCGAAGTGCGCAACCTGGCGCAGCGCTCGGCCGCCGCGGCCAAGGAAATCAAGGGCCTGATCGGCGCCTCGGTCAGCGAGGTCGACGCCGGCGCGCGGCTGGTCGGCGCCGCCGGCCGCACGATGGACGAGATCGTCGGCAGCGTGCGCCGCGTCACCGACATCATGAGCGAGATCAGCGCCGCCAACGCCGAGCAGCTGGTTGGCATCGAACAAGTCAACGAGGCGATCGTCCAGATGGACCAGGTGACCCAGCAGAACGCCGCGCTGGTCGAGGAGGCGGCGGCCGCCGCGGCCGCGATGCAGGACCAGGCGGCCGGGCTGTCGGCCGCGGTCGGGGTGTTCAAGCTCGACGCCGCGCAGACCGCGTCCGGTTCGGCGCACCTGGCCGCCGTGATTCCGATGCGGCGCACGGCCGCCAGCGCGGCGCGCGGCCTGCACCAGCTCGAACGGCCCAAGCAGATCGTCGCCTCCGGTTCGGGCGGCGCGCGCATCGCGGCCGAGAGCGCGCCCGCCGACTGGGAAGAGTTCTAGCGCGCGCCGCAGCGCGGCCCAGCCCCTACCAGTCGAGCGCCAGCAGGCGCTGGGCCATGCGCGGCCAGCACAGGGCCGCGATCTGGTCGCGCCCGGCCCAGCGGAAGGCGTCGGTCTCGGGCGTCGGTTCGCCCGTCACATGATGCGGAAAGAAACTGGTGCAAACCAGGTGATCCAGCGTTTCGAGCTCGTCCGCCACGCGGAGGCGGAACAGGTGCAGGCGCTTGTCCTTGCGATAGTCGAACAGGCCCAGGTCTTCGAAGCGCGCCGGCTCGAACGCCAGCCCGGCCTCCTCGCGCAGCTCGCGGATCGCCGCATCCAGCGCCCCCTCGCCCGGGTCTTGCATGCCTTTCGGAATGTCCCACTTGGCGGTATGCGTGACGTGGCACAGCAGCAGCTCGCGCGCCGGGTTGACGATCAGCGTGCCGCAGGAAATGGGGAGGCTCATGCCCGCCAATGTAGGGCCGGCCCGGCCCAAAGTCAACCGGCGAAACTTTTTCGGGCAAGACAGAACTAAGTGGCCACGGGCAAGTCCAACCATTTTGCACCAATGCAAGGATGGTAGCGCCCATGTCTGAACGCTTTCTGGCCTCCGTGTTGCCACAGCACGAGACTGCCGAGCTGTACCGGCTGATGGTGGTCGGCATCAAGGAGTGCGCCGTGTTCCTGATGGACCCGCACGGGATCATCACGGTCTGGAACAAGGCCGCCGAAGAGATGAAGGGCTATACCGCGGACGAGGCGATCGGCCAGCACCTGAGCCTGCTGTACACCGATCAGGACCGCGCAGCCGGCCACCCCGACCACAATCTCAGGATGGCCGCCGAGCACGGCTATTTCAGCGAAGAGGCCTGGCACAAGCGCAAGGACGGCAGCCTGTTCTGGGCCCACGTGGCGATCACCGCGCTGCGCGGCGACGATCGGCAACTGCTGGGCTTTTCCACGGTCACGCTCGACCTGAGCCGCCACAAGCTGCTGGAACAATGCGAGCGCGAGAAGGAAGAGATCGACTTCATCCTGCGCGCCGCCGAGGCCGGCACCTGGAAGTGGAATATCGACGCCAACGAGGTCAGCATTTCGCGCCATTTGCTGAACATGCTGGGCTACCAGCGCGACGGCCATGTGCTCGAGTTCGACACCTGGCTCGGCTTCGTGCATACCGACGACCGCGCCTGCCTGCGCGAACGGCTGGGCGCGCTGCGCAGCGCGCCGCAGGCGGCGCCGATCGAAATGCAGCTGCGCCTGCTGCGCCGCGACCACGACTACCAGTGGTTCTTCATGCGCGCCAACTGGCACCGCGAACCCGACGGCGCGCCGCTGGTGCTGATGGGCGCCTGCGTCGGCGTCGACAACCTGAAGGCGGTCGAGGCCGAACGCGAGCGCATGTACGCCGAACTGCAGCAGCAGCGCGCGCGCTTCGCCAACATCCTCGATCAGATGCCGTCGGGCATCGTGCTGGCCGAAGCGCCGTCCGGCAAGCTGCTCTACCAGAACCGCGCCGCGGCCGCCCTGCTCGAGCGCGGGATCGATGAAATCGGCAGCTATGCCGACTACGGCGAATACCACTTCGTCGATGCCCAGGGCGCGCGCATGCGCGCCGAAGACTTGCCGCTGACGCGCACCGTGCGCTACCAGGAGACCACCCGCACCCAGGAGCTGCTGTACCAGCGCGGCGACGGCAGCCGCCTGCATTGCGCGGTGACCACGGCGGCGGTGCGCGACAACGACGGGG
>DASRXO010000634.1:0-3796 GCA_035654095.1 Telluria sp. | reverse complement strand
CATGACGGGCGGGTGGCGGTGGGTTGGCGCTGGGGTGGTCGGCCTCGCGATCAGCGTGGCGGCCGGCAGGGCGGTGTGGCGAGAATTCACGCGCAAGCCGCCGGCTCCCGAGCAACCGCCTGCTCAATGAAGTCGCTGCTGCTGTCCGCCGACGCCGCCCACACCGTCCACCTGCTATCCGAATGGGCGGCGATCGCGGTGGGCTTCCAGTTGTACCGCCTCCAGCGCGCGCGTGCGGGCCAGGCTGGCGTGTTGCAGCCCGGATCGTATGCGGTCGTGCTTGGCTGCATACTCGGCGCGGCAATCGGCAACAAGCTGGTGTTCTGGTGCGAGTTCCCCCATCTCTGGGCTAGCCGCAGCGCCGACATCGGGCTGTGGATGTCGGGCCAATCGATCGTCGGCGGCCTGCTGGGCGGCCTGCTTGGCGTGGAGATCGCCAAAAAGCTCACCGGCGCCCGCCGTTCCACCGGTGACCAGTTCGTGCTGCCGCTGGTCGCGGGCACGGTCGTAGGCCGCATCGGCTGCTTCCTCGCCGGACTCTACGACGGCACCTACGGCAATCCGACTGACTTGCCGTGGGCGGTGGATTTCGGCGATGGCGTCGGTCGCCATCCTACCCAGCTGTACGACATCGCCTTCGTGCTCTGCCTCGGCGCGCTGGTGCTGAAAAACGCGCCGCGCTGGCGCGCCAAGCCGGGCCTCGTGTTCAAGCTGTACCTGTCGGGCTACCTGCTGTGGCGCCTGCTGATCGACAGCATCAAGCCCGTGCCTTACGCCTACAGCGGCGGCTTGAGCGGCATCCAGCTGGTATGCCTGCTGGCGCTGCTGTGCTATCTCCCTTTCGTGATCAAACAATGGATGGAGCCTCATCGTGATGCACTTTCTTTCCGGTGAGCGCAGCCGCGCGGGCCTGCTGCTCATGGCACTGAGCCTGATAGGCGGCACCGGCTGCATCACGGCATCGATTGTCAACAGCGTCCAGCAGCGCAATCGCGAGGAAGCGATGCGCGAAAAGATCCGCGCCGAAAACGCCGCGATGCTGCGCGACGCACCGCAAGGTAATCTCGCGGCCATGACGCGGCTTGGCTGGTTCAAGGTATCGGGCCGGCGCGAGGGCATCGCGGCGGACCCGGCGGGTGGCCTCGCCATGCTTGAACAGGCTGCCGCGCAAGGCGACGCGGCGGCGGAGAACGCGCTCGGCGCCATCCTGGCGACCGGCCGGCCATCGGTGCCGGCGCAACCCGCGCGCGGCGCCGAGCTGCTCAAGCGTTCGGCCACCCATGCCTGCACGGTCGTGCGGCCGGACGGCTGGAGCGAGCAGACCGCGGTGACGATCGCACGGCTCTACAACGCGCACCGGAATGACTCCCCGTTCGATCGCGGTCAGGCCCAGCTCTGGTATGCGCGCGCCATCATTCATTGCCATGCGCCGATACCGTATTCGCTGGCGCCCGAGGCCGGCGCCGATGCCGCGCAGCGCAAGGTGGAAGCGCTGGCCTGGGCCATGCTGGCGCCCGGCCCGGTCGACCGCAGCCGGTTGGAAGGCATGTCGCCCGAACAGGTCGAGGCGGCCGAGCGCGAGGCGCTGCGCCTGCGCCAGCTGGTGACCGCCTCCGAATCCACCTATCCGGCGCCACCCGCGAGCACCCGGCCATGACCAGAAAAATCCGCCCCTACCTGTTCTACGACACCACCACCTCGGTGTGTTCGGCATGCCTGCACCAGGTCGAAGCGAAGATCGTCTTCAAGGACGATAAGGTCTACATGGACAAGTGGTGCACCGCGCACGGCGCCGAGCGCGTGCTGGTTAGCGACGACGTCGAGTACTACCGCCTGTGCCGCGAGGTCTTCGTCAAGCATCCCGAGATGCCGCAGACCTTCAACACCCGCATGGAATACGGCTGTCCCTACGACTGCGGCCTGTGCCCCGACCACATGCAGCACTCCTGCCTGTCGATCGTCGAAATCACCGACAACTGCAACCTCAATTGTCCAGTGTGTTATGCCGAAAGCGGCACCCACCGCCAGGTCCACAAGCCGTTCGAGGAAGTGATCGCGATGCTCGACGCGGTGGTCGCCAACGAAGGCGAAGCCGACGTCATGCAGCTGTCCGGCGGCGAACCGACGCTGCATCCGCGCTTCTGGGACATCCTCGATGCGGCCAAGGCACGCCCGATCAAGCACGTGATGGTCAACACCAACGGCATCGTGCTGGCGCAGGACCCGGCGTTCGTCAAACGCCTGGCCAGCTACGCTCCCGGCATCGAGGTCTACCTGCAGTTCGACTCGCTGCGCAGCGAGGTGCACAAGGTGCTGCGCGGCGCCGATCTGACGCGCATCCGCAGCCAGGCGCTGGAGAATCTGAACGCCGCCGGCCTCTCCACCACGCTGGTCGTCACGCTCAAGAAGGGCCTGAACGACGGCGAGATCGGCGCGATCATCGACTTCGCGCTGACCCAGCCCTGCGTGCGCGGCGTGACGCTGCAGCCGATCCAGGACGCCGGCCGCGTCGAGGACTACGATCCGCGCCTGCACCGGCTGACGGTGTCGGAAATCCGCCGCAAGATCACCGAGCAGTCGGCCGTCTTCACACTGCCCGACATCGTGCCGGTACCCTGCAACCCGGACACGCTCGCGATGGGCTATGCGCTCAAGACCGAGGGCCAGGTCGTGCCGCTCACGCGCTACCTCGACCCGCAAACGCTGGTCGAAGGCAGCGGCAACACCATCGTGTTCGAGCGCGACGAGCATTTGAAGGCGACCATGAAGGACCAGGTCTTTAAGCTGTTCTCGACCAACCATTCGCCCGAATCGCAGGCCAACTGCCTGTCCGAGTTGATGTGCTGCCTGCCACTGATCGCCGCGCCGGCGGCGCTCCGCTACGACAATGTGTTCCGCGTGCTGATCGTGCAGTTCATGGACGCCTATTCGCTCGACGTGCGGGCGCTGAAGAAATCCTGCATCCACTTCGCCCAGCCGGACGGCAAGATGATCCCGTTCGAGAGTTACAACCTGCTGTACCGCAGCCCGGCGCGGCTGGAAGCGATCCGCGCCAGCATCGCGGCGCAGACCGCGCAGCGCCGGATTCCGATCAGTTTAGTGAAAATTTAAGAACGCGTATTTATCCCGGGTGGCATAATTTTTCATCCGCTGGTCCACCAGCTCACATCCTCCGAGATATGCATACGATGAAAACCACGCTCCCGGCGCTGGCCTTCGCGGCGCTGCCCGCCGCGGCGGCGCAAGCCCAGTTCATGGACATGCTCAAGTCCGCCGTCACCAACGTCGCGGTCAATACCGTCGCCAGCAAGGCGGCTGAGCAGCCGAAGGCGAAAGAACACCAGGAGGCGGCCGATGACACCAAGGCCGGCGAACCGGCCAGCCCGTTCGCGGCGCTCGCCGCGACGCTGGCGCCCAAAGCCGCGCCCAAGACCGGCTGCCTGCAGACGCGCGCCACGCTGCCGCCGCCGCTGGGCGAGCGGCCCGACGACTACCAGCCCGAGATACTATGGCCGGAAGACAGCGGCTGCGATTACTACCAGTTCGCCGACCTCAAGTTCGACGCCGCCAGGGAAGCCAAGAAGGCCTTCGTCGACGCCAGCAAAGTGCCATGCAAGGATTGCGAAGGCGGCTTCGGCTACGACTCGCAAGCGCATTTCGTGCTGGTCAAAGGTGGCGACTATGCGAACAAGTTCGGCGCGATGCTGGTGGCGCTGAAGCCGGGCCAGTCCCTGAGCTGGAAGGGCAAGCAGTTCAACGGCGAGCTCAAGGCGACCGGCGCCTATCCGATCGGCAG
>DASRXO010000633.1:0-2051 GCA_035654095.1 Telluria sp. | reverse complement strand
CACGCTGGCCTGCCACAAGCCGTCCACGATCCAGGCGCTGCAGGCCTCGTCCATGCTCGCAAAAATCCAGTCGAGCTCGCCGTTCGGCCCGGCCACGAAACCATCCGCCGACAGCTGCATTTTCAGTATCAGTTTCCGCATGTCCCAGCCTCGCCGCTCAGGATGGCGTGCCGAGCTGCGCGCGCAGGCGCTCTTCCTGGGCCCGCAGCTCGGGCGTGAACTCGGCGCCGAAATCTTCCGCCTCGAAGATCTGGCGGATTTCGATTTCGGCCTGGTCGGGGGTCGGCATCGGGCAGCGCTTGACCCAGGCGATCGCCTCGTCGAGCGAGGCGCACTGCCAGATCCAGAAGCCGGCGATCAATTCCTTGGTCTCGGCAAACGGGCCGTCGATCACGCTGGTGACCTTGCCGCCCACGAACTGGACGCGCGCCCCCTTGGAACTGGGCTGCAGGCCCTCGCCGGCCTGCATGACGCCAGCCTTGACCAGTTCCTCGTTGTAATTGCCCATGTCGGCAAGCAGTTGTTCGCTGGGCATCACGCCCGCTTCGGTGCTGTGGTCGGCTTTAATCAGGATTGCGAATCGCATCATATTCTCCTTGGCTTGGGCGGGCGCCCACACGGCGCCCTTGCTACTACGACGAACGGCAGCAGGCCAGATCGACACCCGTACCGCAAAAAACCTATCGTTTCCCCATGCCGAGCAGGCGTGCTCGCCGCGTATGGGTTGCGCGGGAACGACGGCTAGGCGGCGACGCGCTGGTGCATGCGCCGCAATCCCAGCCAGACCGCGCCCACCATCAGCGGGATCATGACGCCGGTCGCGATCTCCGGATCGACCGGCCAGCCGGCTGCCTTCATCGCCTTGCCCGCGTAATTGACCAGCCCGATCGAATAGTAGGAAATCGCCACCACCGACAAGCCCTCGACCGCCTGTTGCAGCCGCAACTGCTGGGCCGCGCGGCTATTGAGCGACTCGAGGATGCGCCGGTTCTGCTGCTCCTGCACGATACCCACGCGGGTGCGCAGCAAATCGTTGGTGCGGCCGATCCGCTCGGCCATCGCGTGCTGGCGCCGCACCACCGATTCGCAGGTGCTCATGGCCGGCGCCAGCCGCCGCTCCATGAATTCGCCGACCGTCGGCACGCCTTCGATGCGGCTCTCGCGCAACTCGTCGATGCGGGCGCGTACCAGCTGGAAATAGGCCTCCGAGGCGGCGAAGCGGTAACTGTTTTCCAGCGCCAGCTTTTCCATGCGCGCGGCCAGCGCGGTGATCTTGTGCAGCAGTTCGCGCTCGTCGTCGGGCGCATCGTGCGGCGCGTCGCTCATGCCGGCCGACAGCCGCGCCAGCTCGGCCTCGATGGCATTGATCACGGGGCCGGCGCGCTGCGCGTGCGGCAGACCCAGCAGCGCCATCATGCGGTAGGTTTCGATTTCGAGGATGCGCTGCACCAGCCGCCCGGCCTGCTGGTATTGCAGGCCCATGTCCTGCACCACGACCCGGCCGAAGCCGTCCGGCGCGATCGCGAAATCGGTCCACAGGCGCGCCGCCTCCAGCGCGTTGCTGCCGGCCAGCAGGGTGCCGCCGAAGATGTCGCGCATCTGCGCCACGTCGGCCGCGCTCTGCTGCAGCACCACGTGACTGGCCGCCATCACCTTGCCGTCCAGGCTCTCCAGCCATGCCTGCGGGATGTGGCGCAGCGGCACGCGCTCGAAGGCCTGCTCGAGCGGCAAGGCCTGCGCGTGGTGCTCGGCGAAGGTGTAGGTCGCGAACTCGGTGTGCGCTTCCCACTGCAGGCGGAAGCTGCCGAAATCGTGGAAGAAATACCGCGCCTCGGGCGCCGGACCGGCCACCCCGAAATAGCGGCACAGCGTGGCCAGCAGCGCATGCTGGAGCGTGCCGCGGTCATGCTCGACATACACCGCGAGGTGGGTCAGGCTCTCGGGGCCGGCGACCCGCAACGAGGGCCGCGAATGGACTTCGGCGGCAAGCGAAATGCGCAGTGGATGATTCAGGCTGGTGTGGACGATGGACATCGGGCAAGCTCGCATGG
>DASRXO010000632.1:0-2972 GCA_035654095.1 Telluria sp. | reverse complement strand
GAACGGCGTGGCGCATAACATCCAGCACATCCTGTCGGTGACCGAGCATACGCAGGACGGCACCCAGCAGACCGCTCAATCGATTCGCCAGCTGACCATGCTGGCGCAGGAACTGAAAAACTCGGTGTCGCGCTTCCGCGTAGTCGCCTGAAGGACCGCATGACCATGACCGACACTTCGCACGCGTCCCAATTCGATACCGGACCGCTGTCCTGGGTGATGGGCGAAATCCGCGACGCGCTGGGCCGCTCGAAGGCGGCGCTGGCGGAGGCGGCGGCGCGCACGGCCGAAGCGCAGGCGACCTCGCTGCAGCATGCGAAAACCCATTTGCACCAGACCCACGGCGCGCTGCAGATGGTCGACGTCGAAGGCGTCGGCCTGCTGACCCAGGCCGCCGAACAGGCGCTCGAACGCTTCAAGGACGGCAGCCTGGCCTGCAGCGCCGAGCACACCCGGGTGGTGGCCGACGGCTACCAGGCGGTCATCGAATATCTGGAAGAACTGCTGTCCGGCGCGGCCCCGCAGCCGGTGCGCCTGTTCCCCGAATACCGCGCGCTGCGGCAGATGCTGGGCGCCGATCGGATCCACCCGGCCGACCTGTTCTTCGCCGACCTGTCGGTGCCGGTCACGCTGGCCGCGCATGCCGCGCCGGCCGCCGCTCCCGACTACGCGGCTTGCCGCGCGCGTTTCGAAAAGGCGCTGCTGCCGTTCATGAAGAGCACCGATCCCGACGCGCAGCGTGGCCATGCGGCGGCGATGCAGGAGGCGATCGCGCTGGTGGCCGATGCGCAGGCCGAGCCGCATGCGCGCACCTTCTGGCTGGCGATGCAGAGCTTTGCGGAGCTGGTCGCCAGCGGCCAGCTGGCCAGCACACTGTATGTCAAGCAGCTGTTCGGCCTCGTGAACCTGCAGATCCGCCGCCTGTCGCAAGGGCAGGGCAGCCTGCCCGAGGCGATGCTGCGCGACGCGCTGTTCTTCATCGCCGCCGCGGCGTCGCCGTCGCCGGATGCGCAGGCGCTGCGCCGCGCCTACCGGCTCGATGGGACGGTGCCGGCCGACTACGACACGCGGCGCTACGGCCGCATCGACGCCGACGCGCTGAAGCAAGCCAAGGACGCGCTGGCCCAGACCAAGACGGGCTGGGACCGGCTCGCCTCCGAGATCGACGTCAACCTCGAGGCCAGTTTCAACCAGGCGCTGGCCACGCTGGCCGGGGCCAGCGAAAAACTGGGCGCGCCCGCGCTGGCGCAGCTGCTGCGCGAACTGGGACGTGCGGCCAGCGACTCGATCGCCTCCGGCCGCACCGACCAGTTCAGCCTCGAGATGGCGACCGCGATGCTGTTCGTCGAACATGGCCTCGACCAGGTGCGCCAGCTGCCCGACGATTTCGAGGAGCACGCCGAAGTGGTCGGCGCACGCCTGCTGGCGCTGGCCGCCGGCGAGACCCCGCCCGATGCGCCGCAGTGGCAGGGCGATTTGTCGCGCCAGATCCAGCAGGGCCAGACCGTGTCGGTGCTGGCCGCCGAAATGAAGACCGGCCTGCGCCAGGTCGAGAAGGTGCTCGACGATTACTACGCCGACGCGGCCAAGCGCCCGGCGCTGGCCCAGATCGACCCGGTGCTGCACCAGTTGCAGGGCGCGCTGGCGATCCTCGACCAGGAACACGCGATGCGCGCCGCGCAGCATGTGAAGGACTCGGTGCGCGCCTTGGCCCAAGCCGAAGGCAATCCGGTGCTGGAAGCGGCCTCGCTGCAGAACATCGCCCAGAACGTGGGCGCGCTCGGCTTCTTCATCGACATGCTGGCGCAGAATTTCGACGCCGCCAAGCACCGCTTCTCGTTCGACGAGACCGAGGGCATGTTCCGCGAAGTGCCGTTCGAGAAGGCGGCAGCGGCCGACACGCCGTTCGACGTCGAGCCGGCGGCCGACGCCGCGCCGGCGCCGGCCGAAGCGGCTGCGACGCCGCCCGCACCGGCCGTGCCGGCGCCAGCGGTCCAGGGCGACGATGCGATCGAAGCCGAGCTGCTCGAGATCTTCATCTCCGAAGCGCAGGAAGTGCTGGCCCTCGTCAGCGCCACGCTGCCGGCCGCGCAGGCCGAACCGTCGAACCAGGAAACGCTGACCATGCTGCGGCGTTCCTTCCACACGCTCAAGGGCAGCGGCCGGATGGTCGGCCTGACCCAGTTCGCCGAGGCCGGCGCCGCGATCGAGCGCGTGATGAATTCGTGGCTGTCCGAGGCGCGCACGGCCAGCCCCGACCTGCTCGCGCTGTTGCAGCGCGCCGCCGTCGACATGGCCGCATGGGTCGACGAACTGGCCGCGCAGGGCGCTTCGCAGCGCAGCGGCGAACCGCTGGCCGCCGCCGCCGCGCGGGTGCAGGAAGGCGGCTCGTTCGCGATGGACGAGGCGCAGCCGGCCGAGGAAGCCGAAGCCGAGGCCGAAGCCGAAGCCGAAGAAATCATCGAAATGACGCTGCCGGACGAGCCCGAAGTCGTGGTGCCGGCGCCGCCGCTGCCCGACAACGTGATCGAATTCCCGACCGCCGCGCCGCCGCCCGTGGCGCGTGCGCCGGACGACAATATGAAGCGCATCGGCGCGCTCGATATCCCGCTCCCGCTGTACAACATCTACCTCGCCGAGACCGACGAGTTGATGCGCGTGCTGACCCAGGACTTCGGCGAATGGCGCCACGAGCCGCTGCGTGCGGTCACGCCGGCCGCGCTGAAAGCCGCGCACACGCTGGCCGGCACCTCGGCCACGGTCGGCTTCAAGGCCCTGCGCGAGATCGCCTACGCGCTCGAAATGACGCTCAAGATGCTGGCGCCGCCGGCGCCGATGCTGTCCGACGCCCAGCGTGCGCTGTTCGACGAGGCGGTCGAGGCCGCGCGCCAGATGTTGAAAAGCTTCGCGCAGGGCGACTTGGCGCCGGCCCAGGCGGACCTGGTGGCGCGGCTCAACGCCCTGCGCGAGGA
>DASRXO010000631.1:0-2083 GCA_035654095.1 Telluria sp. | reverse complement strand
CACCAGCAGCGGGCCATCGGTTTCGGGCTGCCAGACGCCGGTCAGGGTGGTGCCCATGCCGCTGCCGTCGCCGAGGTGCTTGGCCAGGTTGGCCTGGTACAGGCGGTGGTTGGCGTAGGCCAGCGCCTGGCGCAGGGTGTCGCGCGGATCGCCCTCGATGCCGGCGGCTAGCGCGTCGCGCAGGAAGGCGGCGAGCGCCGACAGCGCCGCCGCGCTGGCCACTTCGCCCGAGGTGTGGCCGCCCATGCCGTCGGCCACCGCGGCCAGGTTCAGCGCGGGATCGATCAACAGGTTGTCTTCGTTCGAGCAGCGCACGGTGCCGGTGTCGGACAGGCCGCAGGCCATGCCGAGGCGCAGCCGGTGCGGGACCGGCGGCGACAGGGGCATCCAGGAAGACGGCGCGATGGCTGGCATGGGAGCGGGAAGTAGTGACTTATTGACAATAGTCCCATGCCGGCCCGCGCGGCGCAAGTGCTGCGTGCGAATCCCTTAATTGCTGGCGGGCGGCGGCGCGGCCGGATCGGGCGGCGCGGCGGGCGGATTGAGCTGCGCGGGATCGACGTCGATGGTCTTGAACTCGGTGCTGCCGGCGTACTCGCTGTAGATCCAGTCGTCGTTATCGCGCATCACGCCTTCCGGCACCGCGCGCTCCGCCTCCGGGCGTTTGGCCAGCGCCACCTTCATGTAGTCGATCCAGATCGGCATCGCCAAGGTGGCGCCGAACTCGCGTCCGCCCAGCGACTTGGGATCGTCGTAACCCATCCACGCGACCGCCACCAGCTTGCCGCCGTAGCCGGCGAACCAGCCGTCGACCGCGTCGCTGGTGGTGCCGGTCTTGCCGGCGATGTCGCTGCGCGCCAGCCGCTGCGTGGCTTGCGCGCCGGTACCGTAGCGCGTCACGTCGCGCAGCATGCTGTCGGTGACGAAGGCATTGCGCTGGTCGATCACGCGGTTGCTCTCCTGGCTCGCGGCGGGCGTCTTGGTCTCGCTGATGACGGCGCCGCGCGCGTCCTGGATCTTCGCGATCAAATACGGCTCGACCTGGTAGCCGCCGTTGGCGAACACCGCGTAGCCGCCGGCCATCTGCAGCGGGGTCACCGCGCCGGTGCCGAGCGCCATGGTCAGGTTCTTCGGATGGCGCGCGAGGTCGAAGCCGAACTTGCCGAGGTAGTTGTGGGCGTAGGGGACGCCGATCGCGCGCAGCAGCCGCACCGAGGCCACGTTCTTCGAGTGCGCGAGCGCGGCGCGCATGGTGATCGGCCCGTCGAATTTGCCGTCGTCGTTTTGCGGCGACCAGGTGGCGCCGGCGTTCTCGCCCGGCATATCGAGCGCCTCGTCGAGGATCAGGGTCCCCGGCGAGTACCCCTTTTCCAGCGACGAGGAGTAGATGAAGGGCTTGATCGCCGAGCCGGGCTGGCGCCAGGCCTGGGTCACGTGGTTGAACTTCTGCAGGTTGAAGTCGAAGCCGCCGACCAGCGCGTGGTAGGCGCCGGTGTCGGCGTCGATCGCGACGAAGGCCGCCGTCACCTGCGGCAGCTGGGTGATGGCCCAGCCGTCCTTGCCCTCGGCCGCGATGCGCACGACCGCGCCGGGCACGATCTTGACCGCGCCTTTCGCACTGCTCGCCAGCGCGCCCGCGACGAAACGCAGGCCGCTGCCGCCGATCTCGAGGGTGTCGCCGTCGACCGTCTCGACCTTCACCAATTTCGGCGAGGCTTCGAGCACCACCACCGGCACCAGGCCGTCGCTGGACGGACGTTTTTGCAGCACCTCGTCGATCGCGTCCTCGCGCTCGGCATCGTCGGCCGGCAGCTCGATCAGGGCCTCGGGGCCGCGGAAGCCGTGGCGCTGGTCGTAGGCCAGCACGTTGCGGCGCAGCGAGTCGTAGGCCGCGTCCTGGTCGGCCTTCAGGATCGTGGTGGTGACCGTGATGCCCTTGGTGTAGGCGTCTTCCTTGAACTGGGCATACACCGCCTGGCGCGCGATTTCGGCCACGTATTCGGCGTGGGTGTCGTATTCCTGGCCCTTGGGATTGATGTGCAGCGGCTCGCGCATCGCCTTCTCGAACTCGGGCTCGGTGATG
>DASRXO010000630.1:0-2899 GCA_035654095.1 Telluria sp. | reverse complement strand
TCCACAGGAAGCGGTGCTCGCCGCCGAACCGCAAGCCGCCGCGGCGGGCGAGGGCATGCCGTCGCGCTTCTGCTGCTTCGTCACGGGCACCGACACCGAGATCGGCAAGACCCTGGTGTCGTCGGCGATCCTGCACAAGCTGGTCGCAGCCGGCGTGCGCGCCTGCGGCATGAAGCCGGTGGCGGCCGGCGCCGAACTGCGCGACGGCGCCCTGCACAACGAGGACGCCGACCAGCTGATCGCGGCCGGCAATGTGCACCTGCCGTCCAACATCACCACGCCCTACATGCTGCGCGAGCCTGCCGCGCCCCACATCGCGGCCGAACTCGAAGGCGTGCTGATCGACCCGGTGCCGATCATCGCCGCGTATGCCGAAATCGCCGCCGCATCGGATGCGGTGGTGGTCGAAGGCGTGGGCGGCTTCCGGGTGCCGTTCTCCGACGATTTCGACAGCGCCGACCTGGCCGAGCAGCTCAAGCTGCCGGTGATCCTGGTGGTCGGCCTGCGCCTCGGCTGCATCAACCACAGCCTGCTGACGGTGGAGGCGATCGCCGCGCGCGGCCTCGCGCTGGCCGGCTGGATCGCCAACGAAGTCGAAGACGACATGCGCTTCGCCGACGAAAATATCGACGCGCTGCGGCAGCGCATCCCGGCCCCGCTGCTGGGCCGCGTGCCGCACCTCGACCTGCCATCGGCGGCTGCGGCCGCCGGCTTTATCGACCTCGCGGGACTGCCAGGCTGGCCGTCCGCGCGCGCCTGATCACATACATAAGGAATCACGATGTCCCAGACCCAAGCCGTTTCGTTCCATCCGCCCGCCGCGCCGATCACGCTGCCGGACGCCGCCACCTGGCCGCTGGCCGACGTGCTGGCGCTGTTCGAGCTGCCGTTCAATGAGCTGATGTTCCGGGCCCAGACCGTGCACCGCGCGAACTTCCCGGCCGGCGACGTCGAACTGGCGACGCTGTTGTCGATCAAGACCGGCGGCTGCGAGGAAGACTGCAGCTACTGCCCGCAAGCCGCGCGCTACGACACCGGCGTCGAAGCCAAGAAGATCCTCGGCATCGAGACCGTGCTCGATGCGGCGCGCCAGGCCAAGGCCAACGGCGCGACCCGCTTCTGCATGGGCGCCGCGTGGCGCAGCCCGAAGGAGCGCGACATGGAGAAGGTCGAAGAGATGGTGCGCGAAGTGAAGGCGCTGGGCCTGGAAACCTGCGCCACGCTCGGCATGCTGGAAGAAGGCCAGGCCGACCGCCTGAAGCAGGCCGGCCTCGATTACTACAACCATAACCTCGACACCGCGCCCGAGTTCTACAGCAACGTGATTTCGACCCGCGAATACCAGGACCGTCTCGACACCCTGGGCCGCGTGCGCAACGCCGGCCTGAAGGTCTGCTGCGGCGGCATCGTCGGCATGGGCGAATCGCGCCTGCAGCGCGCCGGCCTGATCGCGCAGCTGGCCAACTTGAACCCGTACCCGGAATCGGTGCCGGTCAACCACCTGGTGCAGGTCGAGGGTACGCCGCTGCACGGCCTCGACCCGCTCGACCCCTTCGAATTCGTGCGCACCATCGCGGTCGCGCGCATCACCATGCCGCAGGCGCGGGTGCGCTTGTCGGCCGGCCGCCGCCAGATGGGCGAGGCGGTGCAGGCGATGTGCTTCCTGGCCGGCGCGAACTCGATTTTCTACGGCGACAAGCTGCTCACCACCGACAATCCGGAAGCGGAAGACGACCGCGCGCTGCTGGACAAGCTTGGCCTCCTTACCCGCGCGGCCACGCTCGACGCGGCGCCGAAGGCAAGCTGCGGCGGCTGATCCCGCCCTCCTCGACACGACAGGAATAACCAGCATGTTTGCAAAAATCCTCATCGCCAACCGTGGCGAAATCGCCTGCCGGGTGGCCGCCACCGCGCGCCGTATGGGCATCAAGACCGTGGCCGTGTACTCCGAGGCGGACGCCGGCGCGAAGCACGTGGCGGTGTGCGATGAGGCAGTCCTGATCGGTCCGGCGGCCGCCCAGGAGAGCTACCTGTGCGGCGACAAGATCATCGCGGTGGCGCTGGCCAGCGGCGCGCAGGCGGTCCATCCCGGCTACGGCTTCCTGTCCGAGAACGCGGCGTTCGCCGAGGCCTGCGCGCAAGCGGGCCTGGTATTCATTGGACCGCCGGCGTCGGCGATGCGCGCGATGGGCTCCAAGTCGGCCGCCAAATCGCTGATGGAAAAGGCCCAGGTGCCGCTGGTGCCCGGCTACCACGGCGACAAGCAGGACCCCGACTTCCTGCAGCAGCAGGGCGACCGCATCGGCTACCCGGTGCTGCTGAAGGCCAGCGCCGGCGGCGGCGGCAAGGGCATGCGCGTGATCGAACGTTCCGAAGACTTCAAGGCCGCGCTGGCCTCCTGCAAGCGCGAGGCGATCAGCTCCTTCGGCGACGACAAGGTGCTGGCCGAAAAATACCTGACCCGTCCGCGCCACATCGAGATCCAGGTGTTCGCCGACAGCTTCGGCAACTGCGTCTACCTGCACGAGCGCGATTGCTCGGTGCAGCGCCGCCACCAGAAAGTGCTGGAAGAAGCGCCGGCGCCCGGCATGACGCCCGAGCGGCGCGCGGCGATGGGCGAGGCGGCGGTGGCCGCGGCCAAGGCGGTCGGCTACGTCGGCGCGGGCACGGTCGAATTCATCGCCAACCAGGACGGCTCGTTCTACTTCATGGAGATGAACACCCGGCTGCAGGTCGAGCATCCGGTCACCGAGATGATCACCGGCCTCGACCTCGTGGAATGGCAGTTGCGGGTCGCGGCGGGCGAGCCGTTGCCGCTCGGCCAAGGCGACATCCGCGCCACCGGCCATGCCATCGAGGCGCGGATCTATGCCGAGGACCCGGCGCGCGACTTCAGGCT
>DASRXO010000629.1:0-2161 GCA_035654095.1 Telluria sp. | reverse complement strand
GGCCGAGGAACATGCGGTGCATGGCGGCGCGACCCAGACGGCGGCGGCCGCCGACGAAATCACATTCTTCTAAGGGGACGACATGGCAAAGACCATCATGATTGTGGACGATTCGATATCGATGCGCCAGGTGGTGGGCATCGCGCTCAAGGGCGCGGGCTACGACGTGATCGAAGGCCGCGACGGCGCCGACGCGTTGTCCAAGCTGACCGGCCAGAAAGTCCATTTGATCATCAGCGACGTCAACATGCCGAACATGGACGGCATCACCTTCGTCACCCACGTCAAGGCGATGCCGTCCTACCGCTTCACGCCGGTAATCATGCTGACCACCGAAACCAGCGACGCCAAGAAGGCGGCCGGCCAGGCCGCCGGCGCCAAGGCCTGGGTGGTCAAGCCGTTCAAGCCGGAAGTGCTGCTCGGCGCGGTCCAGAAACTGGTTCTGCCTTAACCACCGTGCCGAGGAACGCCATGGCTACCGAATCGCATACGTTCGCCATCGATGGCGAGATGACCATTTACCGGGCGGCCGAACTCAAGCCGCTGCTGCTCGGCGCGCTGGACGCGGCCCAGGCGCTCGAGCTGTCGTTGGCCGGCGTGACCGAGCTCGATACGGCCGGCCTGCAGCTGCTGATCCTGGCCAAGGAGGCGGCGCTGGCCGGCGGGCGCAGCCTGCGCCTGGTCGACCACAGCGCGGCCGTGCTCGAGGTCTTCGAACTGCTCGGCATGAGCGCGTATTTCGGCGACGCCGTGCTGGTGGCCGCCGCACCGGAGGCCGCGCGATGAATCTTGACGAGGCACTGCAAACCTTTATCGCCGAGAGCCGCGAACTGCTCGAGGAAATGGAAAACGCGCTGCTCAACATCGAGCATGCGGACGATCCGGGCGAGGCCGTCAACGCGATCTTCCGCGCCGCGCACACGATCAAGGGCTCGGCCGGGCTGTTCGGCCTGGACCACATCGTCTCGTTCACCCACGTCGTCGAGAGCCTGCTGGACGAGGCGCGCGAGGGCAAGGTGCGATTCGACGAGGGCCTGGTGGTGCTGCTGCTGTCGTGCTGCGACCATTTGTCGGTGATGACCGACGCGCTCGACGCCGGGCGCACCGAGGCCGACCCGGCGCTCCAGCAGCAGGGCGAACCGCTGCTGGCGCAACTGCGGCGCTACCTGGGCGCGCCGGGCGGCGCGATGGTCGCGGTGGCCGCGCAAGCGGACGCCAAGGTCGAGCGGATCGCCGACGCCGGCGGCGCGCTGGACCACTGGCACATCTCGCTGCGCTTCGGCGCGGGCGTGCTGCAGAACGGGCTGGACCCGATTTCCTTCCTGCGCTACCTGGGCAAGCTTGGCCGCATCGCCGGCATCGCCACCGTGCCCGACGCCATGCCGGCGCCGGACCGGATGGACCCCGAGTTGTGCTACCTCGGTTTCGAGATCGCGTTCGAGAGCAAGGCCGACAAGGCGGCGATCGAAGCCGTGTTCGAGTTCGTGCAGGACGATTGCGCGATCCGCATCCTGGCGCCGGACAGCCGGATCGACGAATACCTGCGCCTGATCAGCCAGTTGCCGGAACAGCCGGCGCGCCTTGGCGAGATCCTGGTGCGCTGCGGCAGCGTCACGGCGCGCGAACTGGAAGAGGCGCTCGCGGCCCAGGCCGGCCTGGACGCCGGGGCCGGCCAGATCGGCGCCATCCTGGTCGGGCAGGGCGCGGTGCAGCCGGTGGTGGTCGAGGCGGCGCTGGCCAAGCAAAAGCACGTGAATGAACAGAAGGCGATGGAAAGCCGCTCGGTGCGGGTCGACGCCGACAAGCTGGACCGCCTGATCAACCTGGTCGGGGAATTGATCATCGCCGGCGCGCGCGCCAGCATGATCGGCCAGCGCCTGCAGAACGTGGAGCTGCAGGAATGCACCTCGACCCTGTCCGGCCTGGTGCAGGACGTGCGCGACGCCGCGCTGGAACTGCGCATGGTCAAGATCGGCGCCACCTTCAGCCGTTTCCAGCGGGTGGTGCACGACGTCGCGCGCGAGATCGGCAAGGACATCGGCCTGTCGGTGCGCGGCGAAGATGCGGAGCTGGACAAGACGGTGGTCGAAAAGATCGGCGACCCCTTGCTGCACCTGGTGCGCAACGCGATCGACCATGGCATCGAACCGGCCGAGCTGCG
>DASRXO010000628.1:0-4223 GCA_035654095.1 Telluria sp. | reverse complement strand
CGATACGCCCACCACCTTCAGCCCGCAGTGGCGCGCCGACACCACTTCCGGCACCACCGACATGCCGACCACGTCGGCGCCCAGCTTGGCCATCATGCGGATTTCGGCGGCGGTCTCGAAGTTCGGGCCGGCGTAGGCGATAAATACGCCCTCGTGCAGCGTGATGCCCTTCTCGGCCGCGCTGGTCTTGACCAGCTCGCGGATCTCGTGGTCGTAGGCGTTCGCCATGCTGAAAAAGCGCGGGCCGAAGCGCTCGTCGTTGGGGCCGACCATCGGGGTGCCGGGCATCCAGTTGATATGGTCGGTCAGCGCCACCAGGCTGCCGGCGTCGACTTCCTCGCGCAGCGAACCGGCGGCGTTAGTCACGAACAGCATCTCGCAGCCGAGCAGCTTGAGGGTGCGCACGGCCGAGGTCATGACGCCCATGCCATAGCCCTCGTAGAAGTGGCCGCGGCCCTTCATGCACACCACCGCGACGCCGGCCAGGGTGCCGAGCACCAGTTCGCCGGCGTGGCCGTGCACGGTGCTGATCGGGAAGCCGGGCAGTTCGTCGAAACCGATCGTCACCGCGTCGCTCATCTGCTCGGCCAACACGCCGAGGCCCGAGCCGAGGATCATCGCGACGCGCGGCGCGAAACCTGGCTTGCGGGCGCGGATGATGTCGGCGGCATCGAAGGGGGTGTTGTTGGACATGGGGGAGTTCCTTGTTCTGTTCAGCGTTTGTGATATCGACGAGTGCCGCAAGCGCGTGCGGGGCCGATTTGCTTGTCAATTATTATAATAATGCATGATGTTGTATATGTATGGCAAATACCATTTTTCTTACCCATTTATATGCCTAACGTCTTAATACGGGCTACACTCGGCGCGCCGGCATCGATCGGTGCTTGACTTAAACTGGACATTTGTCTAGCATAATAAACATTTGTTTAACAACCTGCGATCACCGTGCCTGAACTCACCAAAAAAGACCAGTTGTACGAGCTGATCCGTGCAAATCCCTTCATTTCCCAGCAAGATTTGGCGCTGCAGTTGCGGCTGTCGCGTTCGGCCGTGGCCGGCTACATCGCGGGCCTGATCCGCGACCGGCGCCTGCTCGGGCGCGCGTACGTGCTGCCGGATAACCGGCCCATCGTCTGCCTCGGCGCGGCCAATCTCGACCGCAAGCTGCGCTCGCTCGCCACGCTCAAGATGGGCACCTCGAACCCCGCGCGGCAGGATGAATCGTTCGGCGGCGTGGCGCGCAACATCGCCGAGAACCTGGCGCGGCTGGCGGCCCCGGTGGCGCTGATCACCGCGATCGGCCACGACTCCTCGGGCAGCGCGCTGCTGGCGCATGCGGAGGCGGCCGGCATCGACACCCGCGGCACGCTGCGCATCGCCGGCACCTGCAGCGGCACCTACACCGCGGTGCTCGACGACCACGGCGAGATGATGCTCGCGCTGGCCGACATGGCGCTCTACGACCAGCTGACGCCGGCCTTCCTGGCCAGCCGCCAGCCGCAGCGCGCGGCCGGTGCGCTGACCGTGGCCGACCTCAATCTGCCGCACGACAGTATCGCCCTGCTGCTGGCCGACGCCGAGCGCGACGCGGTGCCGCTGGTGCTGGTGGCGGTGTCGCAGCCGAAGATGGCGCGCCTGCCCGAGCGGCTGCACGGCCTGCGCCTGCTGATCCTGAACCAGGGCGAGCTCGAGACCCGGGTCGGCCGGACGCTGCGCAGCGACGCCGATTTCGCCGCCGCCTGCGCCGTGGTGCGCGCGCAGGGCGCACAGGACATCATCGTCACGCGCGGCAGCACCGGCGTGATTCACACCACCGCCGACGGCATCGCCCACCTCGCCGCGCGCGAGGCCCGGATCGTCGACGTCACCGGCGCCGGCGATGCGTTCGCCGCCGCCGTATGCTGGTCGCTATTCCAGGGCGACGGCGACTTGCACCTGGCCTGCCGCCGCGGACTGCAGCTGTCGGCCATGACGCTCGAATGCGAAGAGACGGTGTGTCCGGACCTCGGCACCGACAGCCTCGACGAGATCCACAATGTCGGCGCCGCGCCCGGCGCCGCGCAGGCGTTCAACGCCCTTTACCAGGAATGACCATGCACCAGTTCCTCCTGTTCTCGCCCGAAGTGGCGGCCGCGCGCAGCGCCGGCAAGCCGGTGGTCGCGCTCGAATCGACCATCATCGCGCACGGCATGCCGTATCCGCAGAACGTGGCGACCGCGCGCGAAGTCGAGCAGGTGATCCGCGACGCGGGCGCGGTGCCGGCCACCATCGCCATCATCGACGGCCGCATCTGCATCGGCCTGAATGGCGAGCAGCTCGAGCTGCTGGGTTCCTCGCCGGACGCGATGAAAGTCAGCCGGCGCGACCTGCCCTTCGTGCTGGCGAAGAAGCGGCTGGGCGCGACCACGGTGGCCGCGACCATGATCTGCGCGCGGCTGGCCGGAATCGCGGTGTTCGTCACCGGCGGCATCGGCGGCGTGCATCGCGGCGCCGCGACCAGCTTCGACATCTCGGCCGACCTGCAGGAACTGGCGAAGACCTCGGTGGCGGTGGTCTGCGCCGGTGCGAAGTCGATCCTGGACATCGGCCTCACGCTCGAATACCTGGAGACCCACGGGGTGCCGGTGGTGAGCGTGGGCCAGCCCGGCTTCCCGGCCTTCTTCACGCGCGACAGCGGCTTCAAGGCCGACTTCCAGCTCGACACCGCGCTCGAACAGGCGGCCTTCATCGACACCAAATGGAAGCTCGGTTTGCGCGGCGGCGTGGTGGTGGCCAATCCGGTGCCGGCCGTGTTCGCGATGCCGCGGGACGAGATCGACCGCATCACCGGACAGGCGCTGGACGAAGCGCGGCGCGCGGGCGTGAGCGGCAAGGCGGTCACGCCCTTCCTGCTGGACCGCATCAAGCAGTTGACGGCGGGCCGCAGCCTGATGACCAATATCGCGCTGGTCAAGCACAACGCGCTGGTAGGCGCCGAACTGGCGCTGGCGCTGCACGCATTGCCCGGCATGCGGCCGGTGTGAACGAGGGAGGCCCATGTCGATCGACCTGAAACAGCTGAAGTACTTCCTGGCGGTAGCCGAAGAAAAGAGCTTCAGCCGCGCGGCCGAGCGGCTGCACATCTCGCAGCCGCCGCTCAGCCAGCAGATCATGAAACTGGAAAGCGAATTGGGCGTGCGTCTGTTCGCGCGCACCACCCGCACCTTCGAGCTGACGGTGGCCGGCAAGGCGCTGATGGGCGAAGCGTCCGACCTGCTGGCCAAGATGCGCATGACGATCGACACCATCCGCCAGATCGACCGCGGCGAGGTCGGGCGGCTGCGGGTCGGCATCGTCGGCTCGGCGATGTGGGGACCGATTCCGAGCCTGCTCGAAGAATTCCAGACCACTTTCCCGCGCGTGACCTGGACCCTGCATGAACTGGGGCCGAACGTACAGTACGAGGCCTTGCGCGCGAAGCAGATCGACGTCGGCTTCTGGCGCGAACCCAGGCTCGACGCCGACGAACTGCGGCACGACAACCTGCGCCAGGAGTTGTGCTTCCGCGAGAACGTGTGCGTGGCGGTCAACGAGCACCATCCGCTGGCGACCCGGCCCTACATCGAGCTGACCGACCTGGCGGACCAGCCGATGCTGACGCTGGCGCTGGACAAGTCGGCCTTCCCGCGCTACCTGATCCAGTGCTGCGTGAAGGCCGGCTTCCAGCCGACGATCTTCCAGGAAGCGACCGAGCCGCAGACTTTGTTGGCGATGGTGGGCGCGGGCCTCGGCGTGACGCTGATGCCGGAGACCACCAGCCGGATCGGCTGGCCCGGCGTGATCTTCCTGCCGATCAAGACCGACCCGCCGTCGGCGAACCTGTACATCACCTACACCACGCTGGACGATGCGCCGGTGGTGCGCGCCTTCCTCAACATCCTCAATCCCGCGGCCGCGGAATAAGGCCGGCCAAGCGCGCCGCGCGTCGGCCGCGCCCACGCCGCCGAACCGATGGGGTCACGTCTGACATTCGTACATTTCACAGGTGAAATGTACGAATGTCAGACGTGACCCCATCATTCAAGACAGCAAGGAAGAGGCGCCGGCGCACTATGGCGATCACGTACGCCGCTGCGATTCGCCGGCCGAAACGGCCTTGGGGTCACATCTGACATTCGTACATTTCGTAGGCGAAATGTACGAATGTCAGATGTGACCCCATCGACGTGGCAAAAAAAATG
>DASRXO010000627.1:0-2391 GCA_035654095.1 Telluria sp. | reverse complement strand
TCGTGCTGTCGCTGGCCCGCATGAACCGGGTGCGCGCGGTCGATGCCGTCAACCGCACCATCACCGCCGATGCCGGCTGCATCCTGCACCAGGTCCAGCAGGCCGCCGCGGCCGAAGGCTGCTTGTTCCCGCTGTCGCTGGCGGCCGAGGGCTCCTGCACCATCGGCGGCAACCTGTCGACCAACGCCGGCGGTACCGCGGTCCTGCGTTACGGGAATGCGCGCGAGCTGTGCCTGGGCCTCGAGGTCGTCTCGCCGCAGGGCCAGCTCTGGAGCGGCCTGCGCGGCCTGCGCAAGGACAATACCGGCTACGACCTGCGCGACCTGTTCATCGGCGCCGAAGGCACGCTGGGCGTGATCACGGGCGCGGTGCTCAAGCTGTTCCCGCAGCCGAAGGCCTCGATCACGGCGCTGGTGGCGGCGCGCTCGCCGCGCCACGCGCTCGACCTCTTGACGCTGGCGCAGGACCACTGCGGCGCCAGCCTGACCGGCTTCGAGCTGATGTCCGACTTCTGCCTGCGGCTGGTCGCGGCCCAGTTCCCGGCGCTGCCGCAACCGTTCGCCGCGCGCCATCCGCAGTACGTGCTGCTCGAGTTGTCCAGCAGCGAATCGGAACAGCACGCGGTCGGCCTGCTCGAACGGACGATCGCCGGCGCGATGGCGCAGGACCTGGCCGACGACGCGGTGGTCGCCACCTCGATCGCCCAGTCGCGCGCGCTGTGGCAGCTGCGCGAGCACATCCCGCTGGCGCAGGCCGCGGCCGGCAAGAACCTCAAGCACGACATCTCGCTGCCGATTTCGCGCATCGCCGAGTTCATCGACGCCACGGGAGCCCAGCTGGCGCAGGCCTTCCCGGACTGCCAGCTGGTCTGCTTCGGCCACCTCGGCGACGGCAACCTGCACTACAACGTGGCGCCGCCCGAGGGCATCGCGCACGAGGCCTTCCTCGCCAACCAGGAAGCGATCAGCCGCATCGTGCACGACAGCGTGGACGCTTTCGGCGGCTCGATCTCGGCCGAACACGGCATCGGCGCGCTGAAACGGGCCGACCTCGCGCGCTACAAGTCGGGCGTGGAGCTCGACATGATGCGGGCGATCAAAGCGGCGCTCGACCCGCTGGGCATTATGAACCCTGGCAAAATCCTGTGAGCGCGTCATGCTGAAGATAACCCTGCTGGTACTAGCCTGCGCACTGTGCCTGCCGGCGGCGGCGCAGACGGTCTACAAATGCACGGTGGACGGCAAGGTCTCGTACGGCGAAACGCCATGCGCGGCCGGCAAGGGCGCGATGCTGGCGGTACCCGCGGCGCCGCCGTCCGATCCGCACGCCGAGCACCAATTGAAGCGGCAGGAAGCGCTGCTGGCCAAGCTCCGGAAGGAGCGCGCAGGCGCCGAAGCGCGCGACGAACGCGAACAGGCGCGCGCCGCCAAGGCCGGCGCGGTGCGCAAGAAGCGCTGCGACAAGCTGCGTCTGCAAAAGAAATGGGCGGACGAGGACCTCGCGCGCAGCAGCAGCCAGGCGCGCGACGCGGCGCGGCTGAAGGCGCAGCGCCAGGCCGACGCCACGGCGGTGGAATGTCCGGCCTGAGCGTCCTCTCGCGCTGGCTGCTGTTCGGCGAATGGCGCGCGCATCCGGTGCGGGCGCTGCTGGCCATTACCGCGATCGCGGTCGGCGTCGCGATGGGGTTTGCCATCCACCTGATCAACGCCGCGGCCTTCAACGAATTCTCGGCCGCCGTCAAGAGCCTGGCGGGCCAGGCCGACATCCAGGTCGCCGGCCGCGAGCCGCTGTTCGACGAATCGATCTATCCGCAACTGGCGCAGCGCGACGGCGTGGCCGTCGCCTCGCCGGTGCTCGAGGTCGACGCCGCCATCCCCGGCGTGCGCGGCAGCCTGAAGATCGCCGGCGTGGACGCGTTCCGCGCCGGCGACGTCTCGCCCGGCCTGGTCGGCATGGCGGCCGAAGGCAGGGTGTTCGACGTGCTGGCCGATGACGCGCTATTCCTGTCGCCGGCTGCCATGGCCTGGCTCCAGCGCGACGCCGGTGCCGCACTGACCCTGCGCACCGGCACCCGCGACTTCGCCTTGCGCGTGGCCGGCGGCTTGCCGCAGGCGCGCGCCGGCCAGCGCCTCGGCGTGATGGACATCGGCGCCGCGCAGTGGCGCTTCAATAAGATCGGCCGCTTGTCGCGCATCGATCTCAAGCTGCGCGAAGGCGTGGACCGCAACGCCTTCCAGCGCGCGCTGGCGGCGGACCTGGAACGCGATTTCCCCGGCCGCTTCCAGGTCGGCCAGCCGAACGACCCGGACCAGGACAGCCGCAACAACAGCTTGAGCCGCGCCTACCGCGTCAATCTCACGGTGCTGGCGCTGGTGGCGCTGTTCACGGGCG
>DASRXO010000626.1:0-2170 GCA_035654095.1 Telluria sp. | reverse complement strand
GTTTGTACCGATCGTGAGGGAAGCCCGTGACGACGGTGTTGCCGCGGCGGTGGGCGTAACGGTCTCCGGGGTAATTACCATCGAGATTGCCGGCGCGGTGGTTCGCGCGGAACGAGGCGTTGATCTCGGCTGGCTGCGGGATGTGCTGCGTGCCGTGAAGGCGGCGACATGATCGCGGTTGCGGCTGGGGTGAAGGTGCTGGTGGCCACGAAGCCCGTGGACTTCCGCAAGGGCGCGGATGGCCTTGTGGCTCTGGTCCGTGAGGCGCTGGGGCACGACCCGTTCTCGGAAACGATCTTCATCTTCCGGTCGAAGCGGGCTGATCGGCTTAAGATTCTGGCGTGGGACGGTTCGGGGCTAGTTCTGTTCTGGAAACGGCTGGAGCATGGCGCCTTCAGGTGGCCACCGGTGAGTGACGGCGTGATGCGGCTGACGGCGCCGCAACTTGCGGCACTCGTTAACGGGATGGATTGGTCGCGTCTGCACGCACGGGATGTTGCGCGGCCGACAGCGACCTCGTGAGAGCTGCGACTTATTGAATCAAGTTGCGTGTTGGATATCAAAACATGCACGAATCTGATTCAAGTATCGATGATGCCGATCGATGCCCTCCCGGATGATCTCGACGCCTTGCGGGCGCTGGTGAGCTGTTTGTCGAGCGAGCGCGACGCGGCGATTGAAGAATGCCGGCGCGTGAGGGAGCAGAACGATCGGCTTCACCACCTCTTGAGGCAGCTTCAGCGCGCGCAGTTTGGGCGGCGGTCCGAACGGCTTGATCACGAGCAGATGCAATTGGCGTTGGAGGATATCGAGACGACGATCGCCGAGCAGGATGCGCAAGAGGACAAGAACGACACGGCGGAAACCACGGCCGAGGCCCAGAGGAAGGAACGGTGCGCCAACCGCGGATCGCTGCCGGCCCATCTTCCCCGCATCCACGTCACGCTCGCACCCGAGATTGCCGCGTGTCCATGCTGTCATGGCGTAATGCACGTCATCGGGGAGGACACCGCCGAGCGTCTCGACGTCATCCCTGCCCAATATCGGGTGATCGTGACGCATCGTCCCCAATACGCCTGCCGGACCTGCGAACAGGGCGTGGTCCAGGCACCAGCGCTGGAACGGCTGATCAAGGGCGGGCTGCCGACCGAGGCGATGGTGGCCTCTGTCCTGGTTGCCAAATATGCTTGGCATTTGCCGCTCTATCGCCAAGCCCAGATGTTGCTGAGCCAAGGCATCACGATCGAACGCGCGACGCTGGCATTTTGGGTGGGCTATGCGGCCGCGGAGCTCAAGCCGCTGTATCTTCGGCTGCGGGAACTCATTCTGGGCTCGGCCAAGATCGCGGTCGACGAGACGGTGGCGCCGGTGCTCGATCCGGGCCGCGGACGCACAAAGAAAGGGTACTTCTGGGCGATCGCCCGCGACGATCGGCCCTGGGGCGGGATCGATCCGCCTGCCGTCGCCTACACTTATGCGCCGGGCCGCGGTGCGGTCCACGGGCTGAAGCTGCTTGAGAGCTATCGCGGCATCGTGCAGTGCGACGGCTACGCGGCCTACAAGACCATTGCCGATGACGCACGGACCGGCGATGCGATCACGCTCGCCTTTTGTTGGGTTCATCTGAGAAGACAGTTCTTCGATATCGCAAAGGGCGGTTCGGCGCCGATCGCGAGCGAAGCTCTGGACCGCATCGCCACGCTCTATGCGATCGAGAGGATGATCCGTGGCAAAAGCGCCGATGAGCGCCGCGCCGTGCGCCAGGAAAAGAGCAAACCACTCGTGCTGGCGCTCAAAACCTGGCTCGAACAGCAGCTCGCGCGCGTCTCGACGAAGTCCGTCATTGCCGAAGTCATCCGCTACGGCCTGAACCATTGGGATGGGCTCGTTCGCTTCCTCGACGACGGCCGCATCGAACTCGACACCAACATCGTGGAAAGAAGTATCCGTCCGATTGTGCTCAATCGGAAAAACGCACTGTTCGCTGGCCACGATCAAGGGGCGGAGAACTGGGCGGCCATCGCCTCACTTGTTGAGACCTGCAAACTGTATGGTGTCGATCCGCAAGCCTACTTCGCCGACGTGCTCACAAAGCTCGTCAATCTCTGGCCCGCCTCGCGTCTCGACGAGCTCATGCCCTGGGCCTGGGCGGTCGGGAGCCCCGCCGACA
>DASRXO010000625.1:0-4827 GCA_035654095.1 Telluria sp. | reverse complement strand
AAGGCTGCCGCCACCAGGAACGCCATCTCGCGCGCTTGCAGGCGTCGAGCGCCTACTTCGGCTTCGCCTTCGACATCGACGCCGCCAACGCCGCGCTGGAGGAAGCCTGCGGCGCGATGGAGCCCGGCCCGCGCTACCGCTTGCGCCTGGCCCTCGACCGGTCGGGCGTGTTCAGCGTGAAAACGGCGCCGCTGACGGCCGTGCACGAACCGGTGATGCTGCTGCTGGCCGACGACGCCACGCGCGCCGACCAACTGTTCCTGCGCCACAAGACCAGCATCCGCACGCGCTACGACCAGGCCTGGCATGCGGCCGAGGCGCACGGCGGCTTCGACACCCTGTTCTTCAACGAGCGCGGCGAGCTGACCGAAGGTGGACGCAGCAATGTGTTCGTGCGGCTGGACGGGCGCTGGTACACGCCGCCCTTGTCCTGCGGCGTGCTGCCGGGGATCATGCGCGCCGTGCTGCTGGCCGCGCCCGCATGGAATGCGGGCGAACGGATCATCACGCGCGAGATGCTGGAAGCGGCCGAGGACATCATGGTCTGCAACGCCCTGCGCGGGCCGCTGCGCGCGGTGCTGTCAGGCCAGTAGCGCGTCGGAAGCGACGTGGCTGGCGCCCGCCATCCAGGCGCGCAGTGCCATTTCACCGTCCGGCGAGAACGCGATCACGCGCGAGTCCTTGACGCGTCTGGCCCAACCCAGTTGTTCGAAGCGCGCCAGCAGTGCCGCGCCCAAGCCGCCGGCCAGGTGGTGGCGGCGCTCGCTCCAGTCGAGGCAGGTGCGGCAGAACGCGCGGCGGCTGGCGGCGACGGCCGCGGTGTCGATGCCCAGCTTGCGCATCACGCCCTGGCCGATATCGGTCAGCACGATGCCCTCGCCGGCCAGCGCCAGCGCGCCGCGCTCGACCAGGAAATCGTAGACCGCGACGCCGAGTTCGCCGGCCAGATGGTCGTAGCAGACGCGCGCCTTGCGCAGCGCCGGCTCGCGCGGGCTGGTGCGCACGCGGACCGCGCCGGTGCGGAAGGCCACGTTCATCAGCGATTCGAGCAGCCGGGCGACGTCGTGGTCGGCCAGCCGGAAGTAGCGGTGGCGGCCTTGCGCCTCGACCGCCAGCAGCTTGGCGTCCACCAGCTTGGCGAGGTGGCCGCTGATGGTTTGCTTGGTCACGCCGGCCACGTCGGCCAGTTCGGTGGCGGTCAGCGCCATGCCGGACATGAGCGCGGTCAGTACTTCGGCACGCGCGTGGTCGCCGATCAGGGCGGCGATGGTGGTGATGTTCGGGCCGTCTTTCATGGTTCGATGGTAGTCCAAGCACCCATGGCGTGCAAGCGAACCGGGCCGCCGGTCGCGCAGCTACGCGCGGTCGGCAAACTGGCGCCGGTATGCGCCCGGCGTGGTCGCCGCCAGCCGGCGGAAATGGTGGCGCAGCGATTCCTCGGAACCGAATCCGGCGCGCTCGGCGACCTGGGCGAGCGGAATGTCGGCGGTCTCCAGCAGATCCTTGACGATCGCCACGCGCTCGCGCACCAGCCATTCGATGGGGCCGAAGCCGGTCGCATCCTGGAACTGGCGCTGCAGCGTGCGCGGGCTCATGGCGGCCCGCTCGGCCATGCTGGCGACCGTGTGCGGCACGGCCGGGTTGCTGCGCACCCAATCCATCAAACGGGTCAGGCGGCCCTTCTCGTCGTGCGCCATCGGCCGCGGCAGGAATTGCGCCTGGCCGCCCTCGCGATGCGGCGGCACCACCAGCCGCTGCGCCACCAGGTTGCCGACGTGGGCGCCGTAATCGCGCCGCACCAGATGCAGCAGCATGTCGAGGCCCGCCGCCGAGCCGGCCGAGGTGATGATCTGGCCGATGTCGACGTACAGGTCGTCCGGCAGCACTTCGATCGCCGGATAGCGGCGCGCCAGCTTGTCGGCATAGCGCCAGTGGGTGGTGGCGCGCTGGCCGTCGAGCACACCGGCCGCGGCCAGCACGAATACGCCCGAGCAGATCGAGCACAGGCGCGCGCCGCGACGGTGGGCGGCGCGGATCTGCTCGAGCAGCGCGGCGGGCGGCTGTTCGTCGGCGTCGCGCCAGCCGGGGATGACGATGGTGTCGGCGCGTGTTGCGAAGCTGGGCCGTCCGGTGAAGATCATGTCGGGCGGGATCACCGGCTGGATCGATGAAGGCTTCACGCTCGAACGCACGGCGGAGCTGGCCGCGGCCTGAGGCCTACAGCCAGTCCAGCAGCTGGCGGCGGACCTGCGGCGACGACAGCAGGTCCATATGATTGGTTTCGCCGATCACCGCCTCGCGGTCGAAGCGCAGCGCCTGCGCCGGGTCATCGTGGCGGCCCAGCGCGCTGGCCAGCGGCACCAGGCCATCGCCCGCCAGCCGGCCGGCGAGGTCGCCCGGCGGGCCGATACACGCGGCCAGCGCGCAGCAGCGCACCGACAGGGGCAGCGCCAGCGCTTGGGGCTGCGCGCCGTGCGCGAAACGGTCCTTGCCGCGCCAGTCCTCATCGAGCAGGCTGCCGTGCCGCAGGTCGGTGGTGCCGGCGCTGCGGATCTGCGCGAGGCGCGCGAACGGCGCGCTGTAGGCACTCAGGCCGGTGAGCAGCTGCAGCCAGTTGCCGCCGCGTTCGAGCGGCGCGCCCCGATGCGGCGATCCGAGGAACACCATCGTGCGCAGCTGCGCGAGCCAGCCATGGCCCGCCTGCGCCGCGTGGTGGCAGGCGCTGCGCGCCACCAGGCCGCCCATGCTGTGGCCGACGATCGCAATCTCTTCCACCGGCACCGGCCAGCCATCGGCCGTCTGCTGCAAGCGCTCGGCGAACTCGCGCCCGTTGATCGAGATGTGGCGTCCGCTGTTGTAATCGAGCCGCAGCACGGTGTAGCCATCGAAGGCCCCGTGCTCCCACTGCCGGCCGTGCATGCACAGGCCGTGCACCAGCACCAGGATGCGCGCGCAGGGCGCCGCATCCGCGTCGGGCCGCAGCGTCATCGGGAGCGCGAGGGGACTGTCGGTGGCCGCGAGGCGGTCGCCCAGCACGCCGTTGAGCGCGGCCAGCAGGGCGTCGCGCCCGGCCCAGCCGCCTTGTTCGCCGAGCAGCGGCGCCAGCGTGCCGAGCACCGCATCGAGGCCGCCGCCGACCAGCCGGGTGACGCCCTTGACGGCGCGGTAAGCCAGCGCCGTCACGCCAGCCACCGGCCGCAGGGCCGGCCTGGCTGTCGCCTTGCCGAGCACCGTCATGTGGACTTCCTCGACCAGGCCGGTGAGGCCGGCCACCGCATCGACCGCCAGCCGGGACACGCCCAGCAGGTCGGCCGCGTGCGATCGCTTGCGGGACATACGCCCTTAGGACGCGAGCGCCTGTTCGATCTTGCCGACCAGTTGCTTGTCTTCCGGCGTGACCTTGCTCGGGTAGTAGTCGATGACCTTGCCGTGGCGGTCCAGCAGGTACTTGGTGAAGTTCCATTTCGGCTCTTTGCCGGTGAGCTTGATCAGGCTCGCGTGCAGCGGATTGGCGGCCGGACCGGTCACCGAGGACTTGGCGAACATCGGAAATTTCACGCCGTAGGTGTTGTAGCAGAAGTCGGCGATCTCTTTCGAGCTGCCCGGTTCCTGCTTGCCGAAGTCGTTGGACGGGAAGCCCAGCACGACCAGGCCCTTGTCCTTGTATTTGGCGTACAGCTTTTCGAGGCCTTCGTACTGATTGGTGAAGCCGCAGTAGCTGGCGGTGTTCACCACCAGCACCACCTTGCCGGCGTACTGGCACAGGTCCTGCGGCGCTTCGTCCTGCAGGCGGTTGAAGGTCTGCTTGAGCAGCACCGGACAGCCGGTCGCGGCGGGCGCGGCGGCGGCGGGCGCAGCCGGCGCCTGCGCCATGGCGGAGGTGCTCATCGATACAGCGGCGAACAACGAGAGGAGAAGCAGCGCAGGCGTCTTGAACATTTTTATTCCATGCAGTGGGGATTGAAGGGGGCTTCATTCTATGCCAATTCGTCAAGCGGCGTGCAGCGGCTCACCAGCGCCACTGAGCATCAAGACAAGGTTTATCTTTTGGCATGTCTGTTACAAAAAAATCTTCACCAATATGATTCCATACGGCAATAATAGTGATGGTTCCTGTCATGATAAAAGGACGCGAAGACATGTCGGATATTAGCTTGAGCAAGGCCGTCAACCAGCACTACCTCGACAAGCTGCTGCAGCTCGCGGAGCGCATGCCGGTACTGGCCACCGAAGATATTTTCGACGCACGCGGCACGCGCCTGCTGGCGGCCGGCGCTTGCCTGACGCACGAGCATGCGGCAGCGCTGACGCGCCACAAGCTGCGCAAGGCGCTCGAGTCCTCGCTCGCGGTCCAGGGCGGGGTGGACAGCAGCGAGATCGTGGGCGCCGCGATGCGCATCCTGAACGGCAGCGTGCCGATGGGCCGCATCCTGGGTACCACCAGCGGCAACGGCGTCTCGGCACTCAAGCTGCTGTCGTCGATGGAGTTCGGCGCGGCCATGCGCATGATGCTGACCCTGACCGACCAGCAGGGCCCGGAGGCGCTGGAGCACAGCGTCACCGTCAGCCTGCTGTCGATCTGCATGGCCAAGAAGCTGCACCTGACGGAAGAGGACCAGCTCTCGGCCGGCCTGGCCGGCCTGCTGCACGATATCGGCGAACTGTATGTCGATCCACTCTACCTGGTCCCCTGCAAGCGTCTGCTGCCGCACGAATGGGCGCACCTGGTCGCGCATCCGCGCCTCGGCCAGATGCTGATCAACGAACTCGAATCGTATCCGCTGGCGGTGGGCCGCGCGGTGGCCGAACACCACGAGCGCTTCGACG
>DASRXO010000624.1:0-3763 GCA_035654095.1 Telluria sp. | reverse complement strand
GAGCACGGGGGTGGTGACGGCGGGCTGCGGCGGCGGCGACGATGCCAGCGGGGGAGCCGAAGGCGCGCTTGCGCAACCCGCGAGCAACGCGAGCACCGATGCAACCCATAGGCGCATCACAGCAGCACTCGCTCGATGCCGCCGCGATTGGCGCGCTGCACGAATTCGGGCATCCAGTTCTCGCCGAGCAGGTGGCGGGCCATCTCGACCACGATGTAGTCGGCGGTGGTGCCGGCGTCGTCGTTGTAGCGCGACAGGCCCTGCAGGCAGGACGGGCAGCTGGTCAGGATCTTGACCTCGCCGTCGAAGCCGTCGGCGCGCAGCTTGGCCGCGCCCTTCTCCATCTCGTCTTCCTTGCGGTAGCGGACCTGGGTCGCGATGTCGGGCCGCGACACGCCGAAGGTGCCGGACTCGCCGCAGCAGCGGTCGTTCTTTTCGATCTTGACGTTGTCCGACGTCGACACCAGCGCATTCACGGTCTTCACCGAATCCTGCAGCTTCATCGGATTGTGGCAAGGCTCGTGGTACATATAGCGCGTGCCGTTCACGCCTTCCAGCTTGACGCCTTTTTCGAGCAGGTACTCGTGGATGTCCATGATGCGACAGCCCGGGAATATCTTCTCGAATTCATAGGTCGCCAGCTGGTCGTAGCAGGTGCCGCAGGAGACCAGCACGGTCTTGATGTCGAGGTAGTTGAGCGTATTGGCCATGCGGTGGAACAGCACGCGGTTATCGGTCATCATCTTCTCGGCCTTGTCGTACTCGCCGGCGCCGCGCTGCGGATAGCCGCAGCACAGGTAACCGGGCGGCAGCACGGTCTGCACGCCGACTTCCCACAACATGGCCTGGGTCGCCAGCCCGACCTGCGAGAACAATCGCTCCGAACCGCAGCCGGGGAAGTAGAACACCGCCTCGGTATCGGCGTTGGTCAGCTTCGGATTGCGGATGATCGGAATGACCTTGTCGTCTTCGATGTCGAGCAGCGCGCGCGCGGTCTTCTTCGGCAGGTTGCCCGGCATTTTCTTGTTGATGAAGTGGATCACCTGCTCGCGCACCGGCGGCTTGCCGGTGGTCGGCGGCGGCGCCTTGGTCTGCTTGACCGCGAACTTCTTGAGCACGTTGTGGCCCAGGCGCTGCGCCTTGAAGCCCCAGCCGGCCATCACCTGGCGCGTGGCGTTGATGGTGGTCGGATCGGTCGCGTTCAGGAAGAACATCGCCGCCGCATTGGCCGGCTTGAAGGTCTTCTTGTCCATCTTGCGCAGCAGGTTACGCATGTTCATGGAGACGTCGCCGAAGTCGATGTTCACCGGGCACGGCGTGACGCACTTGTGGCATACGGTGCAGTGGTCGGCCACGTCTTCGAATTCTTCCCAGTGCTTGATCGAGACGCCGCGCCGGGTCTGTTCTTCGTACAGGAAGGCTTCCACCAGCGCCGAGGTGGCGAGGATTTTGTCGCGCGGCGAATACAGCAGGTTCGCGCGCGGCACGTGGGTGGTGCACACCGGCTTGCACTTCCCGCAGCGCAGGCAGTCCTTGACGCTGTTGGCGATCTCGCCGATATCGCTCTGCTGCATGATCAGCGATTCGTGGCCCATCAGGCCGAACGAGGGCGTGTAGGCATTGCGCAGGTCGGCGCCCATGCCGGCCAGGTTGAGCAGCTTGCCCTTGTTGAAGCGGCCTTCCGGATCGATGCGCAACTTGTAGTCGCGGAAGTCGCCGATCTCGTCCTCGGTCAGGAATTCGAGCTTGGTGATGCCGATCCCGTGCTCGCCGGAGATCACGCCGTCGAGCGAACGCGCGAGCTTCATGATGCGGGCCACGGCTTCGTGCGCGTCCTGCAGCATCGCGTAGTCGTCCGAGTTGACCGGGATGTTGGTGTGGACATTGCCGTCGCCGGCGTGCATGTGCAGCGCGACGAACACGCGCGAACGCAGCACGCGCTGGTGGATCGCCGTGCATTCGTCGAGGATCAGCTTGAACGCGCCGCCGTTGAAGATCTGGCGCAGCTGGGCGCGGATCTCGTTCTTCCACGAGATGCGCACGGTGCGGTCCTGGACCACGTCGAACAGGGTGGCGCCGGGCTGCTGCGCGAGGCGCGCCTCGAACACCGGCGCCAGCTTGTCGAGGCCGAGCGTGGACAGCTGCTCGCGCACCTCGGCCAGCGGCCGGTCGAGGCTCTCGAGGATGCAGGTCCAGCGCGCCTGCGCCGCGGCCAGCACTTCCCGCGCTTGCTGCGCGCGGTCGCCCAGCATCTCTTCGGCGCCGATCGCTTCACCGCTGGCGTCGTCGCTCTTGCCGACCGGGAGATGCCCGGCGAAGAAGGCGTTCAGTTGCGCCGCCAGCTGCAGCTTGTTCTTGACCGACAGCTCGATGTTGATGCGCTCGATGCCGTCGGTGTATTCGCCCATCCGGCCCAGCGGGATCACCACGTCCTCGTTGATCTTGAAGGCGTTGGTGTGCTTGGCGATGGCGGCGGTGCGCGCGCGGTCGAGCCAGAACTTCTTGCGCGCTTCCGCGCTCACCGCGACGAAGCCTTCGCCGACGCGGGTGTTCGCGAGGCGCACCACTTCGGAGGCGGCTTGCGCCACCGCGTTCTCGTCGTCGCCGACGATGTCGCCGAACAGCGCCATCTTGGGCAGCGTGCCGCGCTTCGACTTGGTGGCGTAGCCGACCGCGCGCAGGTAGCGCTCGTCGAGGTGTTCGAGGCCGGCCAGGCGCAGCGTGGTGAAGCCTGCGCCCTTGGCCGGCAGGCTGTCGAGGTAGTCCTTGATCTCGACGATCGACGGGATCGCATCGCGCGCCTGGCCGAAGAACTCGAGGCAGACCGTGCGCGTATGCTTGGGCATCTTGTGCAGGATCCAGCGCGCCGAGGTGATCAGGCCGTCGCAGCCCTCTTTCTGGATGCCCGGCAGGCCGGCCAGGAATTTGTCGGTGACGTCCTTGCCCAGGCCCTCCTTGCGGAAGGTGCGGCCGGCGATCTCCAGCAGCTCGGTCTTGAACGGCTCGGCCCGGGCGGCGCCGCGCGCGCCCGGGTGGGTCCATTCGAGCTTGAACCTGGCGACCGGCGCGTCGTGGATCTTCGACAGATTGTGGTCGAGGCGGGTGACTTCGAGCCAGTCGCCGTTCGGGTCGACCATGCGCCACGAGGCGAGGTTGTCGAGCGCGGTGCCCCACAGGACGGCCTTCTTGCCGCCCGCGTTCATCGCGATGTTCCCGCCGATGCAGCACGCTTCGGCCGACGTCGGATCGACCGCGAACACGAAGCCGGCGCGTTCGGCGGCGTCGGCCACGCGCTTGGTGACCACGCCGGCGCCCGAATAAATCGTCGCGTAGTCGCGCTCGACGCCAGGCAGGCGGGTCATCTCGACCTCGCCGAGGTCGATCAGTTTTTCGGTGTTGATCACGGCCGACATCGGGGTCAGCGGGATCGCGCCGCCGGTGTAGCCGGTGCCGCCGCCGCGCGGGATGATGGTCAGCCCGAGTTCGATGCAGCCCTTGACCAGGCCGGCCATCTCGTCCTCGGTGTCGGGCGTGAGCACCACGAACGGGTATTCGACGCGCCAGTCGGTCGCGTCGGTCACATGCGAAACGCGCGCGAGGCCGTCGAAAGCGACATTGTCGCGGCGGGTAATGCGCGTGAACCGGCGCAGCGCCTTGCGACGCAGTTTCGTGGTTTCCTCGAAATCGCGCTCGAAGTCGTCCACTGCCTTGTGCGCGGACGCGAGCAACTGGGCGACCTTGTCGGTTACGTTGGCAGCCTCTT
>DASRXO010000623.1:0-2919 GCA_035654095.1 Telluria sp. | reverse complement strand
GTGCCGATGAAGAGGTCGGACTGCTGCGAGCGCAGCGTGTGGCGCGGGAAGCAGTCGCAGATCGCCAGCACGTCGCGATGAAAGTGCATCGTGCCTTTCGGGATGCCGGTGGTGCCCGAGGTGAAGCTGATCAGGCAGACGTCGTCGGCCGCGGTGTCGACCGCGGCGAACGGCGCGTCGTGGCGCGCCATCAGCGCCTCCAGTCCGTCATCGGCAGCGCCGCCGTTGAAGCAGGCCAGCGTGCGCGGCGGCGCGGCCAGCGCGTCGATCTCGGCGCGCAAATTGGCCGCGCACAGCACCGCGTCGACCTGCGCCTTGGCCATGATGGTATCGAGTTCGCGCGCGCGCAGCAGCGGCATGGTCGGCACCGCGATGCAGCCGGCCTTCAGCACGGCCAGGATGCAGGCCGCCATCATCGGATTATTCGCCCCGCGCAGCAGCACCCGGTTGCCGGTGACCAGCCCGAGGTCGGCATGCAGCACATGGGCGATGCGGTCCACCCGGCGCTGCAGCTCGGCGTAGGTCCAGGTCTCGTGCTCGCCGACGATCGCGACGCGTGCGCCGCGCCCCGCGCCGAGCGCCGCATCGAGCAGCTCGGCCACGCAATTGAGGCGCGCGGGATACTGCAGTTCGGGCAGGTCGAACAGGAAGTCGGGCCATTGCTCGGCCGGCGGCAGGTGTGCGCGCGCGAAGCCGTCGGCGTAGGCGGAAGGACTCAGGTCGGCTGCGGTCGCGCGTGTCATGCTCGATACTTTAGTTCTAAACAATCGCGACATCAAGCAAATTCTGGCGGGCCTCAGCTGGGGGCGTGCATGCGCTTCACGGCCTCGCTCTGGTGCATGACGGCGCGCACCGCGTCGGCCAGCGCCGGTTGCACGACGGCGGCGTCGAGCGGGCCGCCGGCGAGGGCCTTGAGCGCATCGGCCGCGCCGCTCAAGCCGAGCGTGACGCAGCCCGCATGCAGGCGCTCGATGCAGGCGCGCGCCGCGTCCTGCTGGCCGCCGGCCAGCAGCGTATCGAGTTCCAGGCCGGCGCCCGCCAACTGGCTCTGGAAGCCGCCGAGGTAGACCAGCAGGCGGTCGCCGTTGATGCCGAGCCGCTGCATGGTGGCCAGCGGCACTTCGGCCAGGTGGCGCCCGGCCGCGGCCTGGTCGGCGAAGGCCGCCATATGCCCGCGCACCTGCTCCGGCTGGAATGGCTTGACGATGTAGCCGTCCGCGCCCAGGCCGGTGGCCTGGTCCACGGTGGCGCGGTCGGCCGCCGAGGACACCAGCACGAACGGCATCGCGCCGAACGCGCGGTCGGCCTTGACCCGCTGCAGCAGGTCCATGCCGGACAGGCGCGGCATGCGCAGGTCGCAAAAGCAGATCGCCGGCCGCAACCCGCGTTCCAGCTGCTGCCACGCGTCCTCGCCATCCTCCGCTTCGAGAATCTCGAAACTGCCGCAGCTGTCGATCAGGTGCATCAGCACCATGCGCGAGACCACGTCGTCGTCGACTACCAGAACTTTCATCACCTCTCCCCAAGCGGGTGGACATCCGCGTCCATTATAACCTTGTCAATACCATTCAGGCCGACGACGCTTCGAACGCGCCGAGCAGCTCGCGCAGCTGCGGCAGGGCGGCGCGGATCGCCTCCCAGCGCCGCTCGTCGGCCGCGGCTTCCAGCTCGCCGCACAGGGCGTACAGCGCCAGCGCGTCGAGGTAGGCCGCGCTGCCCTTGATCCCGTGCAGCAGGCGGCCGGCCGCCTCGTGGTCTTCGCGCGCCACCGCCGCTTCGAGGTCGGCGCGGCGCGAGGGCAGGTCGCCGGCGAAGGCGGCGCGCATGCGGGCCTTGAGGTCGGAGTTGCGGCGCCCGGCATTCTGCGAGGCCGCCACCGACAGCGAGGTCGGCCCGGTGAACACGCCGAACATCGCATCGAGCTCGCTGGTGCTGGGCGCGCGCTCGAGTTCGCGCTCGGTCATCGGGGGCAGCTCGACCCCGCGCTGGAGCTGGCGTTCGATCGCGCGGCTCAACTGGAAGTGCAGCGCGGCCTCGTCGATCGGCTTGGTCAGGAAGTCGTCCATGCCGCAGGCCAGGTAGCGCGCGCGGTCTTCCTCGCTGGCGTTGGCGGTCAGCGCGATGATCATCAGTTCCTGGTCGCGCACCGGCGCCTCGGGCGGGCCGCCGGCGCGGATCAGGCGGGTCGCGCTGGCGCCGTCCATCTCCGGCATGCGGCCATCCATCAGGATCAGGTCGTAGCGGGTGCGCGCGCAGGCCGCCACCGCCAGCTCGCCGTTCTCGGCGATATCGACCTTGTGGCCCAGTTCCTCGAGCATCATGCGGATGATGATCTGGTTGGTCGGGAAGTCCTCGGCGCACAGCACTTTCAGGCGATGGCTGTGCGGCTCGCGCGGCACGTGCGGCACCAGCGGCGGCGGCACGCCGTCGGCCAGCGGCAGCTCGAAGCTGAAGGTGCTGCCCACCCCTTCGGCGCTGTCGACCCGGATCTCGCCGCCCATCAGGTCCACCAGCTGGCGGCAGATCGCCAGCCCCAGCCCGGTGCCGCCGTAGCGCCGGGTGGTGGTGCTGTCGGCCTGCTCGAACTTCTGGAACAGGCGCGCCTGCGCTTCCGGCGCGATGCCGATCCCGGTGTCGCTCACCTCGAAGCGGATCAGGTTGACCTCGCCCTCGTCCTTGGGCCGGGCGCGCGTGACGCCGACCTTGACCACGCCCTGGTTGGTGAACTTGAAGGCGTTGCCGACCAGGTTGACCAGCACCTGGCGCAAGCGGGTCGGGTCGCCCACCACGAAGTTCGGCAGGTCGGGCGCCAGCGCGATCGCGAAATCGACGCTGTGCGCCGCGGCCTGCTCCTCGAACAGGCTGACCACGTTCTCGATGGTGGCGGCGAGCGCGAAGTCGATGTTCTCGATGGTCAGC
>DASRXO010000622.1:0-3450 GCA_035654095.1 Telluria sp. | reverse complement strand
CTCGAACAGGCGCGCTCGATGGCGCTGCTGGCGGCCGTCAAACTCGGTTCGAACGACGCGGAAGAGCGCCGGCGCGCGGTCTCGGCCGCCAAGTTCCGGGTCGGCCAAGCCATGAAGTTCGTCGGCCAGCAAGCGATCCAGCTGCACGGCGGGATGGGCGTGACCGACGAGCTGCCGGCCGCCCACCACTTCAAGCGCCTGACCATGATCGAATTGACGCTGGGCGACTCCGACCACCACCTGGCGCGCTTCATCGCGCAACCCGGCTTCACCAGAGACGCGGCGTGAAGAAGACCAACTGGTATTTCGAAGACTTCTACCCGGGCCAGCGGATCGCGCTCGGCAGCCGCAGCGTGAGCGAGGCCGAGATCATCGCCTTCGCCACGCAGTTCGATCCGCAGCCCTTCCACGTCGACCACGACGCGGCCGCCGCCTCGATCTTCGGCGGCGTGATCGCCAGCGGCTGGCACACCTGCGCGATGATGATGCGGCTGGTGGTCGACGGTTTGATGAGCGAGTCCTCGAGCATGGGCTCGCCCGGCCTCGACAGCGTGCGCTGGCTGCTGCCGGTGCGCGCCGGCGACACCATCGGCGTCACCTATCTGACCAAGGAGGTCAAGCCCTCGGCCTCGCGCCCCGAGCGCGGCGTGGTGTGGTCGAAGTGGGAGGCGCGCAACCAGCACGGCGAGGTGGTCTGCACCATCGAGGGCATGGGCATGTTCGGGCGCCGCCCCACGGGGCAGGCGCATGCGTGAAGTCGCCAGCCTCGAGGCCTTGCGTGCGCTGGCCGGGACCGAAGTCGCGGTCTCGGACTGGGTCGAGATCAGCCAGCAGCGCGTGAACACCTTTGCCGACGCCACCGGCGACCATCAATGGATCCACGTCGACGTCGAACGCTGCAAGCGCGAGTCGCCGTTCGGCGGGACGATCGCGCACGGCTTCCTGACCGTGTCGCTGCTGCCGGCGATGCTGGAGAACGCGCTGTCGCTGCCGTTCCTGAAGATGGGCCTGAACTACGGCTTGAACAAGCTGCGCTTCACGGCGCCGGTGGCGGTCGGCAGCCGCCTGCGCGCGCGCATGACGCTGCAGGCGATCGACGACATCGACGGCGGCGCGCAACTGACCTGGGGCGTGCTGGTCGACGCCGACGGCAGCGCCAAACCGGCCTGCGTGGCCGAGTTCCTGGTGCGGGTGTATGCCTGAACCACGGAGCGGCTAGTCTTCGGCGCGCAGGCAGTAGCGATTGCGGCCGTCGGCCTTGGCCTGGTACAGCAAGGCGTCGGCGGCGCTCACCAGCAGCGCCGGCTCCTGCCGTTCACGCGGCGTCAGCGCGGCGATGCCCATGCTGACCGTGACCCGCGGCCCGGCCGAGGAACGCGCATGGGCGATCGCCAGCCGCGCGATCTCGTCCAGCAGGCGCTTGGCCACGCACTCCGCGCCGCGCGCGTCGCAGTGCGGCAGCAGCACCGCGAATTCCTCGCCGCCGTAGCGCGCCACCATGTCCTGCGGGCGCCCGGCCGCGCGCCGCATCGCCGCGCTGACCCGCTGCAGGCACTCGTCGCCGGCCTGGTGGCCGTACTCGTCGTTGAAGTTCTTGAAGTGGTCGATGTCGACCATGATCAGCGCCACCGGCACCTGCGCCCGCGCGCAGCGCCGCCATTCGTTGGACAGCATCTCGTCGAAGGCGCGCCGGTTCGACACGCCGGTCAGGCCGTCGGTCAGGGTCAGCGCGCGCAAGGCGTCGCTCTGGCGCTTGACGGTGAGCTGGGTGCGCACCCGCGCCCGCACCACCGCCGCATTCACCGGCTTGGTGATGAAGTCGGCCGCGCCGGCCTCCAGCGCGCGGGTTTCGTCTTCCGGCGTCTTGAGCGCGGTGACGAAAATGATCGGGATGTCGCGCGTGGCCGGCGCCGCGCGCAGCGCCTGGCATACCTGGTAGCCGTCCATGTCGGGCATCATCGCGTCGAGCAGGATCAGGTCGGGCAGCTGGTGCTGGGCGATGTCGAGCGCCTTCGCGCCGTTCATCGCGAACAGCACGTCGTGCTCGTCCTGTAGCGCCTGGTGCAGGATCTGGATGTTCTCCATCGCGTCATCGACGATCAGGATACGGCCGTGGATCGCCATGTCGGTCCAGCTCATGCGCTGTCCTTTCGCGTCATCAGGTCTTGCACCAGCCCCGCCGCGGTGGCGAAGCTGAGAGAGTCGATGGCTTCGCCCAGCGCGGCCAGCGCGGCCGGCGCCAGCTGGGCCCCGAGCGCGGCGCGCAGCGCCTCGAAGGCCGCCAGCGCCTTCAGGTTGTTATTCTGAAGCAAAGCGAGCAAGTCCGCCAGCGCCGTCTCCAGCGCAGGCAGCGGCATGCCCGGCGCGGTCGCCGGCGCGCCGGTCTCCGGAGCCCGCAACTCGCGCGCGGCGTCCAGCACGGTGCGCATCGCCGCGTCGAGCTGGGCCAGGCGCATCAGCAGTTCGGCGTCGCTGGCGCTGCGCAGGGCCTGTTCGAAGTCGAGCGCCAGCGCCGCCAGCTCGGTCGCACCCAGATTGGCGGCCACCCCGCGCAGGCGGTGCACCAGCTGGCGCGCGTTGGTGCGGTCGGCGCCGCGCAGCAGCGTGCGCACTTCGTCCAGCGTGCCGCCCTGCGAACTTTCGAAGCGCTTGAACAGCGCCACGAAGCCGGCGAAATTGCCGCCGAAGCGGGGCAGGGTGGCCCTCAGGTCGATGCCCGGGATGTCGGCCGGCAGCGCCGCTTCGGCCGCGCCGCCGTGCGCGCCGCGCGTCCGTGCCTGGCGCTCGCGCGCGTCGCCGCCCGCGGTCAGGCCGTTGAGGGTGGCGACCATGCGGTCGACGTCGATCGGCTTGGCCAGGTGGGCGTCCATGCCGACGCCGATCGCGCGCTGGAGGTCGTCTTCCATCGCGTTCGCCGTCATCGCCACGATCGGCAGCGTCAGGCCCATGCGGCGGATCGCTTCGGCCGCCTCGTAACCGTTCATTACCGGCATCTGGATGTCCATCAGCACCGCGTCGTAGCGGCGCGGGGTCTCGGTCAGCATGCTGACCGCCTCGCGCCCGTTGGCGGCGATGTCGACCGCCGCGCCGGCGTACAGCAGCAGGTAATTGGCCACCTCCTGGTTGATCTGGTTGTCCTCGACCAGCAGTACATGCAGGCCTTGCAGGCGGCCGGCCAGCGCCGCCGGCGCCGGCACCGCGAGCGCCTGCTGGGTGCCGGTGCGCAGTTCGACGATCGCCGCGGCCAGCGCGCCCGGCGTGACCGGCTTGCCGAGGATGGCGTCGATGCGCAGGTCGCCGGACAGCGCCGCCAGCCGCTCGCGCGCCTCGTCGTCGAGCATCAGCGCGCAGCGCGGCAGCTTGATCGAGGGATCGGCGCGCGCATAGCTCAGCACCGCCACGCCGTCCAGGCCCGGCATCGCGCCGTCGAGGAACATCAGGTCGTAGTCG
>DASRXO010000621.1:0-5079 GCA_035654095.1 Telluria sp. | reverse complement strand
TGACCTTGTGCTGCTTGCAGGTGGCGACGATCTGCGCCATCGCGTCGAGCACCACCTTGTGTTCGGTCTGGCGCGGGTAGCCGAGCTCCTGGCTCAAGTCCCCTTCGCCGATCAGGACCGCGCCGATGCCCGGCACGTTCTTCAGGATGTCGGGCAGGTTCTCGATGCCGGCGGTGTCCTCGATCTGCAGCACCACCAGGATCTCGCCCTGCGGCGCCAGCGGCCAGACGTCGGCGCGCGCGTAGTACTCCTGCTGCGAGATGCCCCAGTAGCGCGTGGCCTGCATCGGGCCGTCGCCGCGGATGCCGGCCGGCTCGTACAGCGGCTTGTCCTTGAGGCGCTGGTAGCGGCAGGACGCCACCGCGTTGTAGGCTTCCGCCACCGTGCTGATATGCGGGAACACGATGCCGTAGCAGCCGACGTCGAGCGCCTGCTTGGCCAGGAACTGGTTCATCTCGACCCCGTTGGCCGGAATCCGCGCGGTCGGCGTGACGGCCGGCGCGGGCGAGCCGGCCGTCACGATCTGGCCGCGGTTGAGCAGGTACTGCATGCTGTCGCGCAGGGACTTGATGTCCCAGCCGCGGTGCTCGCCCTCGAATACCACGCCGTCGTACTTGGACGCCTGCAGTTCGATCGCGGTCTCGACCTCGCACGGCGCGAACAGCGTAAACGAAGGCTGGCCCGCCTCGAGCGCGCGAATGATTCCGTTCAGACGGGGAAGCGTGGACATCGGTGTCTCCTGTTGGTTATCTCGATTCATTGTAAGGCGATTTTCGGAACGTGGCAATTGAAAATGAAACGTCGTTCCATATAAAAGAACCATCGCACATTAAAATTCTTCCCAGTTGGCTTCGGTGGCGGCCGGCTTCGGCGCGGCGGCCAGGCGCGCTTTCGCCGGCTGGCGCGCGCGGACCGCAAGCGCGCTGCGCGGGGCCACCGGCGCGCCCCTGGCCGGGGCTGGCGCTGCTGCCGCCTGGCCGCTCAACTTGAACAAGCTGACCGAGCGTGTCAGCACGGCGGCCTGCTCGCGCATGCTTTGCGCGGCGGCGCTGGCTTTTTCGACCAGCGCGGCGTTCTGCTGGGTGGCCTGGTCCATCTCGACGATCGCCTGGTTGACCTGTTCGATCCCGGCGCGCTGCTCCTGGCTGGCCAGGGTGATCTCGCCCATGATGTCGGACACCCGCTTGACGCTGGCGGCCACCTCGCCCATCGTGGTGCCGGCCTGCCCCACCAGCTTGTTGCCGGCGTCGACCTTGCTGACCGAGTCGTCGATCAGGCCCTTGATTTCCTTGGCCGCGGCGGCGCTGCGCTGGGCCAGGTTGCGCACCTCCGACGCCACCACCGCGAAGCCGCGCCCCTGCTCGCCGGCGCGCGCCGCCTCCACCGCGGCGTTCAGCGCCAGGATGTTGGTCTGGAAGGCGATGCCGTCGATGACGCCGATGATGTCGACGATCTTGCGCGCCGAGTCGTTGATCGAGCCCATGGTCCGCACCACTTCTTCCACCACCGCCGTGCCGCGCAGCGCCACCGCCGACGCGGTCGCGACCAGTTGGTCGGCCTGGTGCGCGTTGTCGGCGTTCTGGCGCACGGTGGAGGTCAGTTCCTCCATCGAGGCCGCGGTCTCTTCCAGCGAACTGGCTTGCTGCTCGGTGCGCGCCGACAGCTCCAGGTTGCCGTTCGCGATCTCGCCCGATGCTTCGACGATCGCGCCGGTCGCGCCGCGCACCTGGTCGACGATGCCCGACAGGCTGTCGGCCATGTCCTTGAGCGATTTCATGAGCTGCCCGGTCTCGTCGGCGCGCTTGATTTCGATCTCGACCGCGAGGTCGCCGCCGGACACGGTGTGGGCCACGGCGACCGCCTCGTTGATCGGCCGCGTGATGCTGTGCGTGGCCAACCAGGCCAGCAAGGCGCCGACGGCCACCGCCAACGCGCTCAGGGCCAGCATCATGCTGCGCGCCCGCGCGTAGGCCGCGTTGGCATCGACCAGCGCCTGCGCGTTCTGCTTTTCGATCAACTCGGTCAGCTCGACGGCGGCGACCATCGAACTGCGCAGCTGGTTGCGCACGTCCTTGATGATGGTGAAGGTGGCGTCGAAGCCCTTCTGCTTGAGCATGGCGTCGAACAGGCTGGTCTCGAGCTTGAGGGTGATGGTATCGAGATCCGCCAGTTTGCCGAGCAGCTCGCGCTCCTTGACCGTCTGATCCGGCTGGGGCGCATAGATTCCGGCCAGGGTCTTGACGGCCGCCGCGAAGCGCGCCCGCTCCTTGCTCACGCGCTCGGTTTCCTTCTTGATGCGGTCCTCGCGCTCCTTGGCGTCGGCCTCGTTCTTGGCGTCGGCCTTGTCGTCGGTCAGCGCCGCGATGTGCAGGTTGCGCACGGTGAGCGCGCGCTCGAAAGCGGAGACACGTATCGCGTTCGCCGCGCGCAGCTCGGTATTGTTTTCGTCCGCGATATTGCGCAGCGCATCCTGGATCGAGCGCATGCCGCCGATCCCGAGCACGGTAAGCCCCACCAGTAACAGCAGCAGCAGGCCGAACGAGGCACCGAGACGGCTGCCGATCTTCATATTGGTCAGTTTCATGGTGTTCCCGTCAGGTGAGGTGAAGGCTGCGCCAAGCCGCTACCGGTTCGGCGCCCGTGGAACGATTAAAACGTTTGCGCGAGGTGGCCGCGCGCGGTCAGCAAGGCGTCGAGCCGCGGATACACGTGGCGCGCATTGCCTTCGAAGATGCGGTAGCGCTGCGCCTCGCTCAGGCCGCGGACCTGGTCGATATAGCGCTTGGTGTCGTCGAAGCTGTGGCCCGTTTCGGGATCGATGCCGGGCACCGCGCCCAGCATCTCGGAGGCGAACAGGATGTTCTCGACCGGGATCACCTTGGTCAGCAGCTCGATGCCCGGCAGATGGTAGACGCAGGTGTCGAAGAACACGTTGCGCATCACGTGGTCCATCAGCTGCACCTTCTTCATGCTCAGGCACAGGCCGCGGTAACGGCCCCAGTGGTAAGGCACCGCGCCGCCGCCGTGCGGGATCACCAGCTTCAGGGTCGGGAAGTCCTTGAACAGGTCGCCCTGGATCAGCTGCATGAAGGCGGCGGTGTCGGCGTTGATGTAGTGCGCGCCGGTGTGGTGGAAGTTCGGGTTGCAGCACGAGGTCACGTGGATCATCGCCGGCACCTCGAGTTCGCACAGCTTCTCGTAGATCGGGTACCAGTAGCGGTCGATCAGCGGCGGGTCGGTCCAGTAGCCGCCCGAGGGATCGGGATTCAGGTTGACGCCGACGAAGCCGAGCTGGGTGACCACGCGCTCGAGTTCGGGCAGGCAGTTGCGGGGCGAGACGCCGGGATACTGCGGCAACTGGCCGACGCCGACGAAATTATCGGGCAACAGGGTGCACAGGCGGTGGATGATGTCGTTGCTGACGGTGGCCCACTGGTGGCTGGTGGCCTCGGTGCCGACATGATGCGCCATGCCGGCCGCGCGCGGCGAGAAAATCGTCAGGTCGCTGCCGCGCTCGCGCTGCAGCTTGAGCTGCGGCTGGACCGACGCGATCAGCGCCTCGTCGCTGATCCCGAGCTCGGTCGAGGCCGGGCGCCGCGCGGGATCGGCCAGCCCGGCCAGCTGCTTGTCGCGGAAGGTGTGGAAGGCCGCCGGCTCGGTGGTGTAATGGCAATGGGTGTCGATGATCATGGCAGCCGCCCTTCGATGCGCGCTTCGACGCCGCCGAGAAAGCCGAGCAGACGCGCCGCGCTGGCTTGTTCGGTCTGGTCGGCCGGGGCCGCGTCCCAGTAGTCGGCGCCGGCCAGGCATTCTTCCAGATAGCGCGCGGCCGAGGTGGCGTGCGAGGCGTCCTTGCCGGGAATGATCAGGGCCGGAATGGCCAGGCCCATCAAGTCTTCGGGCTCGGCGCCGGGCGCGGTGTCGCGGTCGATCAGGGTGCGCGCCATGCCGGCCACCACCCGCTTGTACGGCTCGACCGGCTGGCGCGCATACTGCGCGGCGAACGCCGGGTCGCGCGCGATGACCGAGGCCCATGGCCCGCCGCGCGGATCGGCGCCGAAGGGCTTGCGTTCGGCCTGCACCAGCTCGACCACTTTCTGCAGCCCGTTCTGGTGGACGTAGGCGAGGTGCTCGGCGAAGCGCTGGTGCCCGGTCAGGCGGTACTGCGCGCCGCCCACCGGCCAGTACAGCACCATGCTGCGCACCAGCCGCGGGTAGGCCACGGCGAACGCCAGCACCGGACCGCAGCCCATGCAGCCGCCCATCAGGTGCGCCTGCGCGTGGCCCAGATGCTCGAGCAGGCCCTTGCCCTGGAGCGCGTAATCGCGCCAGCCGACGCGCTCGACCCGGCCGCCGGACTGCCCGGTTTCGCGGCGGTCGAACACGATGCAGGAAAACCGCGTGCTCAGGTGTTCGAGCGGCTTGGTGCGCGCATAGATGCCGAGCGAGGACCACTGTTCGAGCGTGGCGTTAAAGCCGCCCGGCGAGAACATCAGCAGCGGCGGCCCCTGGCCGATCACGTCGTAGCGGGTGTCGATGCCGTCGATCTGGATGGTGGGCATGGCGGTCTCCGGGTCAGGCAGCGGGTTTGACGGGCGGCGCGCCCTTGATCTGGCGCGCCGCGCGGACGTCGGCCGCGTAGGCGCTCACCGCGTCGAGCGCGATGCGCGCCACGTTCGCGTAGTTCTCGACCGGCGAATCGATCGCGCTGGCCGGATAGCCGATCGCGGCGTGCGCCATGCGCATGCGGCCGTCGAGCCAGGGGCCGCCGCCGAAGCCGCCGATCACCGGGATCTTGACCGCCGCCGCCACCGCGGGGCCGGCGCGCGGACCCGAGTTGGTAAAGTCGAGCAGCGTGGCGCCCGCGCTTTCGAGCCGCTTGGCTTCGGCGATCAGGCGGTCGATCATCTCGTCGGTGACCAGCGCGCCCGCCGTGTTGGCGGCGCTGTAGGGAATCCCGTACTGCAGCGCGGTCTGCGGCGTGATGCCGAACTGCGCGAACACCGGAATGCCGGCGCGAACCAGCGCCCGCACGGCGTCGGGGAAGTCGGCGGCGGCATCGACCTTGATCATGTCGGC
>DASRXO010000620.1:0-8185 GCA_035654095.1 Telluria sp. | reverse complement strand
GCGGACGGCTGTCGGCATGCGATTTCCCGATGCGTTGATGTCTCGACTATGCTACCGGCGCCGTCCCCATCTTTGACGCGCCACAATCGTGCTGCACGCATGATCGTTTGTGACGGCGCAAAGCCAAATTTTCCTGATTGCATCACCGTAGAAGGTCAGCACCGAGAGGAGCCTGACCATGGAAAACCTGCTGCCGTATTTCGAACGCGAACTGGGTTTCTTGAAACGATCCAGCCGCGAATTCGCCGAACGCTTCCCCAAGCTGGCGAGCAGCCTGCAACTGCTGGCCGAGGATGGCAATGACCCCCACATCGAACGGCTGATCCAGGCCAGCGCCTTGCTCAACGCCCGCATCGCCAAGCGGCTCGACGACGACTATCCCGAGTTCACCGAGGCGCTGCTGGGCGTGCTGTATCCCCACTTCCTGCGCGCCTTGCCGGCTTGCTCGATCGCCCATTTCGACAGCGCCGCCAGTCCGGCCGGGGCGCTGCCTGCGGCGACCTGCATCGCGCGCGGCAGCGAGTTGACTTCGCGCGCCGGCAGCGGCGTGCCCTGCAAATTTCGCACGACGTATGACGTGACGCTGGCGCCGCTGGTGCTGGCCGAGGCGCGCTTCCATCCCATCATCGAGGCGCCGCCTTCGGTGCGGCTGCCGGTCGGCGTGACGTCCAGCATCAGCATCGTGCTCGAGAGCCGGTCCGCGACCGCGGGCGTGGGCCAGCTTGGCGTGCCGTCCTTGCGCGTGTTCGCCGACGGCGACGCGTCGTTCTGCGCCGCCTTGCTCGACTGCCTGTTCATGCGTGTCGAATGCGCCTACCTCGAGCTGGCGGGCGGCGGTCCCTGGCAGCCGCTCGACGCCGCGCCGATCGCGATGGCCGGGTTTGCCGAAGGCGACGCGCTGATCCCCTGCAAGGCCAGCGAACACGCGGCCTACCGCCTCTTGACCGAGTATTTTTCGTTCCCCGAAAAATTCAACTTCTTCGATATCGACGTGGCAGCGCTGGCGACCATGCTGCCCGAGACTGCGCGCAGCGTCACGCTGCACTTCGCGGTGTCCGGCCTGGGCAGCGATTCGAACATGGCGCGCATCCTCAAGCCGCTGTCGGCCAAGAACCTGCTGCTCGGATGCACGCCGATCATCAACCTGTTCAAGCAAAGCGCCGCGCCGATCCGCCTGACGCAGACCGCTACCCAATATGATCTGGTCCCGAGCAGCAAACAGGCCGAGGCGTACGAGGTCTACAGCATCGATTCGGTGCAGGTGCTGCGGTCCGCCAACGGACGCTCCGGCACGACCGAGGTGCGGCCCTACTATTCGCTGCGCCACGGCGAAGGCGACGGCAAGCGCCACCATTACTGGTTCTCGCGGCGCGACGAGGAACAGGCCTCAATCAGCCCCGGTTACGAGACCAAGATCGGCTTCGTCGATATCGACTTCGCGCCGGCCGGCGAGACCGGCGTGGCGTCGATCGAGACCACCTGCAGCAATCGCGATTTGCCGGGCATGCTGACCTACGGCGCGCCGGCCGGCGACCTGTCGGCGGAAGGCGGGACGCGCGGCATCCCGATCCGCATGCTGCGCAAGCCGACCGCGCCGCAGCGCTTCGGCGCAGGCAATGGCATGCACTGGCGGCTGGTGTCGCAACTGGCGCTGAACCATCGCTCGCTGGCATCGATCGAGGCCTTCACCGAGATGCTGGCCTTGTATAACTTGCCGCAGTCGATGACGTCGCAGCGCCAGATCGCGGGCGTGGTCGGGTTGGCGGGCGAACCGGCCACCGCATGGATCCGCAACCGCCACGGCGCCTCGCTGGTGCACGGCATGGAGATCCGGATGACGCTTGACGAGACGGCGTTCGCGGGCAGCGGCATGCACGCGTTCGCGCAGGTGGTGAATCACTTCTTCGGCCTGTACGTCCATATCAACAGCTTCACGCAGTTGGTGATCCTGTCCAAACAAACGGGAAAGGAGTTGCTGCGATGCCCGCCCCGCAACGGCAAGCTGACGCTGGTGTGATCCAGCTGCTGCTGGACGAACCGTATCGCTTCGAGTTCTTCCAGGCGGTGCGCGTGATCGAGCTGTGGCTGCGGCAGAACGGCGTGGCGCACGACCGCACGCTGCTCGACTACCTGCGCTTCCAGAACAGCGCGTCCCTCGGCTTCCCGGCCAGCCAGCTGGAGGCGCTGTCCGCGCACGGCGCCGGACGCATCGATTCCGCCGCCGCGCTGCTCGATGCATTGAACGGGCAGCAGCTGCCGCATATTCGCATGCGGCCCGCATTCATGGGCTTCCTCGGCACGCATGGCGCTCTGCCGCTGCACTATTCGGAGCGCATCCTGGCCCATGAATTCAGCGAGAAGGACGAGGGGCCGCGCGCCTTCTTCGACCTGTTTTCGAACCGCGCGCTGGCGCTGTTTTACCAGGCTTGGGGCAAGTATCGGCTGGAGTACAAGCTTGATCGGGATGGCAGCGACGGCTTCCTGCCGATGCTGCTCGCCTTCGCCGGCGTGGAGCCGCGGGCGGCGAACGCCCGCTTGACCGAGGATGATATCGGCGACCAGGCGCTCGCGCATTTCGCCGCGCAGGTCCGGTCACGCACGGTATCGGCGGCGGTGTTGGGCGGCGTGCTGTCGGAGTACTTCCAGGTGCCGATACGGGTCGATCAGTTTGCAGGCGAGTGGGATGTCCTGCAAGAGCATCAGCGCACCCGGCTGGGCGGCGGCAATTGCTGCCTGGGCGCCGGCGCCACGCTGGGTGAGCGGATCTGGCGCCACGACCTCGGGATATGCATCTGCGTGGGGGCGATGGCGCGCGCCGATTTCGAACGCTTCCTGCCCGGTTCCGCCGGCGCTCGCGCGCTGGAAAAATTGATCGGCATGTTCGTCATCGAGGCGCCGCATCGCGAGGTGCAGCTGGTCTTGCGTGCGCAGGACGTGCAAGGCATCCACCTCGGCGGCGGCGCGCGTCTCGGCTTCGACAGCTTCATGACGACTAACCGCGAAATGGGTGACCGCGGCGATGTCTGCTTCCGACTCGGGACCTGAGCGATCCTTGATACGGCACAAGCGCCGGAAGTTATGACCGGCAATACTTTCTATTTCGAAATTGATCCTCCCGTCGTTCCCGGGCTCGGCGCCCCCCTTGGCGGGAACCCATGCACCGCATGAATTCAACAAGAAGGGGACGATATGCCGAGTATGAGCGACTTCCTGAGTTTCATGCTGTCTCAAAAGCAGCTGCACGCAGCCAACCGTCCGCTGCGCCTGCGCCTGGCGCTGCCCGATGGGGTATCGAGCGACATGCTGCTGCCGCAGCGGGTCACGGGTACCGAGCAGGTCTGCGGCGGCTTCGAGTACCGCGTGCTGTGCCTTGCCACCGATGCGGCGCTGCCGCTCAAGGCTTTCATCGCGACGCCGGCCGAGATCCAGTTCGTCACCGACCGCGGCGAGATGCGCAGCGTGTGCGGCATCGTCACCGAGGCCAGCGCCGGCAATAGCGACGGCGGTGTCGCCAGCTACCAGCTGGTGGTGCGCGACGCGATGGCGGTCATGGAGATGCGGACCAACACACGCATCTTCCGCAATATGAGCGAGCTGGAAGTGCTGGAGCTGATGCTCGGTGAATGGCGGCTAAGTAATCCGGTACTGGCCAGCGCGTTCGAATTCGAGTTCGATGCCTTCCTGTCGGCGGGCAGGTATCCGCAGCGTGAATTCATCATGCAGCACAATGAATCGGACGCCAGCTTCCTGCGGCGGCTGATGAAGCGGCGCGGCATTGCGTGGTTCTTCCGCGCGGGCAGCGCGCAGGGCGGCGGCGCTGGCGGCGAGGTCCCGGTGCATACGCTGGTGATGTTCGACGACGCAAACAGCCTGCAGAAGAATGCCGCGGGCACGGTCCGCTTTCATCGCGACGATGCGACCGAACAGCGCGACACCATCACCGCTTGGGGCGGCGTACGGACGCTGCAGCCAGGCAGCGTGACGCGCCATAGTTGGGACTATCGGAACACCACGGCGTCGCAATTCATGACGACCAGCGCGCGCAGCCGCATTGACCAGGGCAGCAACGGCAACCAGCTGGCCGCCAGCCTCGATGACTACCTGGTCGAGATGCCGCATGCCGGCAACGACCACGAAGATCACTGCAAGCTCGGCATGCTGCGGATGGCGCGCCACGACTACGAGTCCAAGTGCTTTCGCGGCGAGAGCAGCGTGCGTGATTTGTGCGTGGGTGAGTACATCACGTTGACCGGGCATCCCGAGATCGACAGCCATTCCGCGGACGAGCGCGATTTCGTGATTACCTCGTTGCGCGTGGAGGCCACCAACAATCTGCCGGCCGCGGTGGCCGAGAAGGCCGAACGGCTGTTCGACCGCAACCGCTGGGACTTCGACGCGGCGCGCTTGCCGCCCAGCGGTGGTGGTGGCGAAACTGGCGGTTCGCGTTCACGTAACGAGTTCACGGCGGTGCGGCGCGGTATCGAGATCGTGCCGTCGTTCGATCCGCGGATCGATCTGCCGGTGACGCAGCTGTAAAGCGTGATCGTCGTTGGGCCGCAGGACGAGGAGGTGTATTGCGACAAGCAGGGACGCGTGAAGGTGCGCTTTCCCGGCACGCGCGTCGAGGATCATCAGCATGCGAGCGGCGCCGGCGCGTCGGACAGCGACGCCGATTCGGCGTGGGTGCGCGTGGCGTCCAATTGGGCGGGGAATGGGCCGGGCAGCCAGCAGCAGTGCGGCACGCTTGGATTGCCGCGGGTGGGATCGGAGGCCTTGGTCGCCTTCCTCGGTGGCGATCCGGACAGGCCGGTGATCGTGGGGCAGCTGTACAACGAATACGCCACGCCGCCTGCGCTGAGCGATGTGGGCGACCTGCCGGGCAACCGCTACCTGTCGGGCATCAAGAGCCGCGAGGTGAAGGGTGCGCGGTCGAATCAGCTTCGGCTCGATGACACGCCGGGACAGATCAGCGCGCAGATCGCGAGCGAGCACGCCCGGAGCGAACTGAATCTCGGTTGGCTGACGCAGCCACGCGCCGACGGGAACGCCAAGCCTCGCGGTGAAGGTGCCGAATTGCGTAGCGATGAGCAGATCGCGATACGCGGCGGCCGCGGCATATTGCTCTCCGCTTGGGGCCGATTGGGGAACGGTGACAGACAGCTCGCGCGCACCGAATACCTGGAGCTCATGGAGGAATGCGTGCAGCTATTCTGCTCACTGGGCGAATATTCGGCCGGCCATCAAGCGCTGTCCTTGGACCCGGATGCTCAGACGGCTCTCCAATCATCGATAAAGAACTGGGAGAGCGGCAGCAACACGGAGCCGACAGGTAGCGGAGCCTCGCCGGCGATCGGCATCACGGCGCCGGCCGGCATCAGCTTCGCGACGTCGAAGGCCATCATCAGCTACGCGGCGTCAAACATCGACACGGTCGCGCAGCAGCACCTGCAAATGACAGCGGGTCAACGCGTGAATCTCAATGCGGGGAAGGGGATCTCGCTGTTCTCGCACCATGACGGCATCAGGGCGATCGCCCATCACGGCAAATTCCTGATCCAGAGCCAGCATGACGACACGGAGATCAATTCGGCCAAGAACGTCCGAGTCACCGCAACGGAAGGAAAGATCACTGCGATGGCCAAGGTGATCGAGTTGATCTCTGAGGACGGTTCCTTTATCCGCATTGGTGATGGCGTTACGGTCGGCAGCAACTCTCCGCTTAAGTACCACGGGCCGACGTTCTCGTTCGAAGCCCCTGAAACGCTGGCTGCAGCGTTTCCTCAATTCGCTGCAGGCGGCGCGGACCAAGAGTTTGTTTTCCACTACGAGGGTGATTCAGAAGCTAGGGCCGGGGATCGTCAATATGAAGTCGCGCTCAGCGACGGTAGCAAAGTCGATGGGCGAAGTGATTCTGTGGGAAAAACCCCAAAGCTTGTCCGCGACGCCCTGCACATTGCTGATGTGAAGGTACTGAATAGCAAGAGCTAATGGAAGGAATTGACATGGGAATCTATGAATGCGTTCCGTATGTGGTGGGAGAGGCAAAATCATGCCTGCTTGCAAATCGAGAAACGCATAAGAAGGTTGAGATAAAGCGGAAACTTCCCGCGAACGTCATCGTTGTTCATGGCGTGAACGACACTGGTACAAGTTACAAGGCAGTAGAAGAGGGCATCTGCGACGGACTGACAAAGCGGCTTGACCGTACCTTCACACCCGGCACCTACAGAATTCCGGACAAATCGGATGTCGATAAGATCGAAGAGGACCCGGACGCAGTCTTCTTCAAGAGGTCCACGAACAAAGGGACCTCCAGCCCAGTCATTCCATTCTATTGGGGTTTTCGTGAGTTGAGTGGTCGCACTAAGACCTTCAACGGCCAATTCCTCGACCGCCACGGTAACCGCCTGGATAAGGACCTATCGAAAGGCGGTGGACCGTTCGGCAACGCGACTGCTTCCTTGCCCGATATGTGGAATCGAGGATGTTACGTGCCAGCGGACTTTGTTGGAGATGCGCTTCGTCCACTTCTGACAGGTCCAGGTCGCTTATACATGGTGCTTGCTGCGCAGCGCCTGGCCGCATTGATCTCCATGATTCGCGACTACGATGAGGAGGACACCGTTTCGATTGTCGCGCACAGCCAAGGATGCCTGATCTCACTGCTGGCGCAAGCCATACTGATGGGAATGAACCTGCGGGTGGCGGATACGCTTATTTTGACTCATCCGCCATACAGCTTGGTTGAGGATGTTTCGTACTTGGCAGATGGCTTGGAAATGATCAAGGGCGGTGAGGATCAGGCAATGCAACCGCATTACGCAAAGCTCGATGGCCGCCAGACACTGCATGCGCGTCTGCAGACGTTGGCAAATATCGTGAAGGGCGTATCGAAGAATGGGGGAAGCGGCGCAATGCCTGAGTTTGCCTCGCTAAGTGAGCAGGAGCATGGGGGGGCAGTAGGCTCAAGGTGGAAAGCCACAGGAGATCGCGATAACCGCGGCAAGGTCTACCTGTATTTCAGTCCAGAGGACATGACCGTCGCATTGGAGAACATTCGAGGGATTGGATGGCAAGGCGTGCCGGATCATATGACGGGGAATATTGTTCGTGACGAACAAGACAAAATATTCGACCGCAGCAAGGGCACGCAACGCGCTGCTGGTCCCCTCAGGCCAGTATTGGCACGATATGAGTGTGCCCCGCTAAGCGTTCTCGGGCCCTCGTTCTTTCAGCGCGTTTTCACGTTGAAACCCCGTGTGGATATCCATACGGGGAAGGTTGGGCCAGTATTGGTAGGACAGCCTCCTCACGATTTCGAGCTGAGAGCGAAGGGCGAGGACGATCACGACCATGTCGAGGCGTCATCCCGCCGCTTTCGAGAGAATCTGGAATCCTCTGACGCAGCGCACGGCGGCACGACGAACAGCTCCGTGGGAAATCGAAAGGGATGGCGATCGATAACTGGAGAAGCTCTCGGCGAACCTGTTTGCGCAGACCTTCTCGGCGAGTACATCGGGCCGCGGGACATTCCCAAGACCTCATCTCACTACGGCCTAAAGACGGCCGATCAGGGGCCTTGTGAATTGGTCGACCCGATCGACGCCGCAATCGCAACCGCCTCTCGACCTCTCGTTCTCAAGGTGGAGCGTCCCGATCCGTCGGGTAAGCCTCATTACCCGGCTACGCCTCAGGATATAACTACGGAGCTCAAGAAAATGACGGACGACTATAACAACGAGAAGCATCCGGGCGCGACTAAGTCTGAAGACCTTGGGCGCGTTTTAAGGGCGATACGTTATCCCGACGGGCGAGTAATTGCAGATATCCAGCAAAGTGCAAATGAGACGCGGCGCCACTGGCAGCGCGAAGTCAGCGCCAAATCGTTCCATGGGGGGATTATCGGAAGCTCCAGAAATCATGCCGGGGTCACTTCCTATGATATCTCGATTGGCAGCGGCAACGCATCTTCAGACCCGCTTTTCTATCGCTATCTGTGTGCCGTGGCGGATTGGCGCCTGACGAGGTCAAGTATGAGCGGAAGGCCACGTCCCGCGATCCTAACGTGGGAAACCTTCTGTCGTGATTTTTCGGGCTATTGGCGTTCTGAGCCGGCGTGGAGAGGAAAGTTGATAGCGGGGAACTCGACTTACTACAGCACGGGAGAACTCCCCCAGTGTGTTCC
>DASRXO010000619.1:0-8830 GCA_035654095.1 Telluria sp. | reverse complement strand
ATCGTCTCGGTGGCGGCTTCGCTGATTCCCTTCCTCGAGCACGACGATGCAAACCGCGCGCTGATGGGCGCCAACATGCAGCGCCAGGCCGTGCCCTGCCTGCGTCCGGAAAAAGCCTTCGTCGGCACCGGTATCGAGCGCACCGTGGCGGTCGACTCGGGCACCACCGTGCAAGCCTTGCGCGGCGGCGTGGTGGACTACATCGATGCGGGCCGTGTGGTGATTCGCGTCAACGACGACGAAGCGCAAGCGGGTGAAGTCGGCGTCGACATCTACAACCTGATCAAGTACACCCGTTCCAACCAGAACACCAACATCAACCAGCGTCCGATCGTCAAGGTGGGCGACCGCGTGGCCAAGCGCGACGTGATCGCCGACGGCGCATCGACCGACCTGGGCGAGCTGGCACTGGGTCAGAACATGCTGGTGGCCTTCATGCCGTGGAACGGCTTGAACTTCGAGGATTCGATCCTGATCTCGGAAAACGTCGTCAAGGACGACCGCTATACCTCGATCCACATCGAAGAGCTGTCGGTGGTGGCACGCGATACCAAGCTGGGCGCGGAAGAAATCACGCGCGACATCTCGAACCTGGCGGAGAACCAGCTGGCTCGTCTGGATGAGTCGGGCATCGTCTACATCGGCGCCGAAGTCCAGGCTGGCGACACCCTGGTCGGCAAGGTCACGCCAAAAGGCGAGACCCAGCTGACGCCGGAAGAAAAGCTGCTGCGCGCGATCTTCGGCGAGAAGGCATCGGACGTGAAAGACACCTCGCTGCGCGTGCCTTCGGGCATGGTCGGCACCGTGATCGACGTCCAGGTCTTCACCCGCGAAGGCATCGTGCGCGACAAGCGCGCCCAGCAGATCATCGACGATGAACTCAAGCGCTACCGCCTCGACCTGAACGACCAGATGCGTATCGTCGAAGGCGATGCCTTCCAGCGTCTGGAAAAAATGCTGATCGGTAAAGTCGTCAACGGCGGTCCGAAGAAGCTGGCCAAGGGCGCGAAGATCACCAAGGACTACCTGGCCGATCTCGACCGTTACCACTGGTTCGACATCCGTCCAGCCGACGACGATGCCGCCAGCGCCCTCGAAGCGATCAAGGAATCGATCGCCGAGAAGCGCCACCAGTTCGACCTGGCCTTCGAAGAGAAGCGCAAGAAGCTCACGCAAGGCGACGAGCTGCAGCCTGGCGTGCAAAAGATGGTCAAGGTTTACCTGGCCGTCAAGCGCCGCCTGCAATCGGGCGACAAGATGGCAGGCCGCCACGGTAACAAGGGTGTGGTCTCGCGTATCGTGCCGGTCGAAGACATGCCGTACATGGCAGACGGCACCCCCGCCGACATCGTGCTGAACCCGCTGGGCGTGCCTTCGCGGATGAACGTCGGCCAGATTCTGGAAACCCACTTGGGTTGGGCAGCCAAGGGCCTGGGCTTGCGCATCGGCGAAATGCTGAAAGCACAAGCCAAGGTCCAGGAAATGCGCAAGTTCCTGAACCTGATCTACAACGAGACCGGCAAATCGGAAGACCTGGATAGCTTCAGCGACGACGAAATCATGACGCTGGCAGCCAACCTGAAGAACGGCGTGCCGTTCGCGACGCCGGTGTTCGACGGCGCGCACGAGTCCGAGATTCACCGCATGCTTGATCTGGCTTACCCGGATCACATCGCTGAGAAGCTCGGCATGACGCCATCGAAGAACCAGGTCACGATGTACGACGGCCGCACCGGCGAGTCCTTCGAGCGCAAGGTCACCGTTGGCTACATGCACGTGCTCAAGCTGCACCACCTGGTCGACGACAAGATGCACGCGCGTTCGACCGGACCATACTCGCTCGTCACGCAGCAGCCACTGGGCGGCAAAGCCCAGTTCGGCGGCCAGCGCTTCGGTGAGATGGAGGTGTGGGCACTCGAGGCATACGGCGCATCGTATGTGCTGCAAGAGATGCTGACCGTGAAGTCGGACGACGTCAACGGCCGTACCAAAGTGTACGAAAACCTGGTCAAAGGCGACCATGTGATCGACGCCGGTATGCCGGAATCGTTCAACGTGCTGGTGAAAGAGATTCGTTCCCTGGGTATCGATATCGACCTGGAACGTAACTAAGTCGTTCCCGCGGAGGCGGGAATCCATGGCGCACCGGATTAGCCGCGCTATGGGCCCCCGCCTTCGCGGGGGCGACGGAGCCAGCGACGTATAAGTTAGACGTATTAGAGATTCAATCACCTGGAGTGATACATGAAAGCACTGCTCGATCTATTCAAGCAAGTTCAGCAAAACGAGACGTTCGACGCGATCAAGATCGGTCTGGCGTCGCCCGAGAAAATCCGTTCGTGGTCCTACGGCGAAGTCAAAAAGCCGGAAACCATTAACTACCGTACCTTCAAGCCAGAGCGCGACGGTCTGTTCTGCGCCAAGATCTTTGGCCCGATCAAGGACTACGAATGCCTGTGCGGCAAATACAAGCGCCTGAAGCACCGCGGCGTGATCTGCGAAAAGTGCGGCGTCGAAGTCACGCTGGCCAAGGTGCGCCGCGAGCGCATGGGCCACATCGAGCTGGCTTCGCCGACCGCACACATCTGGTTCCTGAAGTCGCTGCCGTCGCGCCTGGGCATGGTGCTCGACATGACGCTGCGCGACATCGAACGCGTCTTGTACTTCGAAGCCTACGTCGTGACCGACCCCGGCATGACCCCGCTGAAGAAGTGCCAGATCATGTCGGAAGACGACTACGCCGCCAAGTACGAAGAATATGGCGACGACTTCACCGCCTTCATGGGCGCCGAGGGCATCCGCGAACTGCTGCGCTCGATCGACATCCACCGCGATGCCGAAGCGCTGCGCGTGGAGTTGAAGGAATCGAAGTCCGAAGCCAAGATCAAGAAATACGCCAAGCGCCTGAAAGTGCTTGAGGCCTTCCAGCGTTCGGGCATCAAGCCGGACTGGATGATCATGGAAGTGCTGCCGGTGCTGCCGCCGGAACTGCGTCCGCTGGTGCCGCTGGACGGCGGCCGCTTCGCGACCTCCGACCTGAACGACCTGTATCGCCGCGTCATTAACCGGAATAACCGCCTGAAGCGCCTGATGGAACTGCGCGCGCCGGAAATCATTACGCGTAACGAAAAGCGCATGCTGCAAGAAGCGGTCGACTCGCTGCTGGACAACGGCCGTCGCGGCAAAGCGATGACCGGCGCCAACAAGCGTCCGCTCAAGTCGCTGGCCGAGATGATCAAAGGCAAGGGCGGCCGTTTCCGCCAGAACTTGCTGGGCAAGCGCGTCGATTACTCGGGCCGTTCGGTCATCGTGGTCGGTCCGCAGCTCAAGCTGCACCAGTGCGGCCTGCCGAAGCTGATGGCGCTCGAACTGTTCAAGCCCTTCATCTTCAACAAGCTCGAACTGATGGGCCTGGCCACCACGATCAAGGCTGCCAAGAAGCTGGTCGAAGTGCAAGAGCCGGTCGTCTGGGACATCCTGGAAGACGTGATCCGCGAACATCCGGTCATGCTGAACCGCGCACCGACCTTGCACCGCCTCGGCATCCAGGCCTTCGAGCCGGTGCTGATCGAAGGCAAGGCGATCCAGCTGCATCCGCTGGTCTGCGCCGCGTTCAACGCCGACTTCGACGGCGACCAGATGGCGGTCCACGTGCCGCTGTCGATCGAAGCGCAGATGGAAGCGCGCACCTTGATGCTGGCGTCGAACAACATCCTGTTCCCGTCGAACGGCGAACCGTCGATCGTGCCGTCGCAGGATATCGTGCTTGGCCTGTACTACGCGACCCGCGAAGCGATCAACGCCAAGAACGAAGGCATGTTGTTTACCGACGTGTCGGAAGTGATCCGCGCCTACGACAACAAGGAAGTGGAACTGACCACCCGCATCACGGTGCGGATCGTCGAGAACCCGAAAGACGCCGAGAGCGGCGAGTTCGTGCGCACCGTCACGCGCTATGAAACCACGGTCGGCCGCGCGATCCTGTCCGAAATCCTGCCGAAGGGCCTGCCGTTCAGCGTGCTGAACCGCGCCCTGAAGAAGAAAGAGATTTCGAAGCTGATCAACACCTCGTTCCGCAAGTGCGGCTTGCGTGCCACCGTCGTGTTCGCCGACAAGCTGATGCAGTCCGGTTTCCGTCTCGCGACGCGCGCCGGTATCTCGATCGCCGTCGACGACATGCTGGTGCCACCGCAAAAGGTCACGCTGATCGCGGCCGCCGAGCAGGAAGTCAAGCAGATCGAACAGCAGTATTCGTCCGGCCTGGTGACCTCCGGCGAGCGTTACAACAAGGTGGTCGACATCTGGGGCAAGACCTCGGACGAAGTCGGCAAGGCCATGATGGACCAGCTGAAAGTGGAAGACGTCGTCAAGCGCGACGGCACCAAGTCGACCCAGGAATCGTTCAACGCGATTTACATGATGGCCGACTCGGGCGCGCGCGGTTCCGCCGCCCAGATCCGCCAGCTGGCCGGTATGCGCGGCCTGATGGCCAAGCCGGACGGCTCGATCATCGAAACGCCGATCACCGCGAACTTCCGCGAAGGCCTGAACGTGCTGCAGTACTTCATCTCGACCCACGGCGCACGTAAAGGCCTGGCCGATACCGCGCTGAAGACCGCGAACTCGGGTTACCTGACGCGCCGCCTGGTCGACGTGACCCAGGACCTGGTCGTGATCGAGGACGATTGCGGCACCACCAACGGCACGCTGATGAAGGCGATGGTCGAAGGCGGTGAAGTCATCGAAGCGCTGCGCGACCGCGTGCTGGGCCGCGTTGCGGTCAACGATGTGGTCAATCCGGAAACGCAAGAGACCCTGTACGAAGCCGGCACCCTGCTCGACGAAGACATGGTCGAAGAAATCGAACGCCTGTCGATCGACGAAGTCAAGGTGCGCACCCCGCTTACTTGCGACACGCGCTTCGGCCTGTGCGCCAAGTGCTACGGCCGCGACCTCGGCCGCGGCATGCTGGTCAACACCGGCGAAGCGGTCGGCGTGGTGGCGGCGCAGTCGATCGGCGAGCCTGGCACCCAGCTGACCATGCGTACCTTCCACATCGGTGGCGCGGCATCGCGCGCAGCGGTGGCCTCGTCGGTGGAAGCGAAGTCGAACGGTACCATCCGTTTCACCGCGACCATGCGTTACGTTACCAATGGCAAGGGCGCCCAGATCGTCATTTCGCGTTCCGGCGAAGTGCTGATCACGGACGACCATGGCCGTGAGCGCGAGCGTCACAAGGTGCCGTACGGCGCGACCCTGATCGTCAAGGACGGCATGGTCATCAAGGCCGGCACGGCCCTGGCGACCTGGGATCCGCTGACCCGTCCGATCATCACCGAGTACGCCGGTACGGTGCGCTTCGAGAACGTCGAAGAAGGCGTCACCGTGGCGCGCCAGGTGGACGAGGTGACCGGCCTGTCGACGCTGGTGGCGATCGATGCCAAGCGTCGCGGTTCGCTGACCAAGACCCTGCGTCCGCAGGTCAAGCTGCTCAACGAAGCGGGCGAAGAAGTCAAGATCGCCGGCACCGAGCACTCGGTGGCGATCGGCTTCCAGGTCGGCGCGCTGATCATGGTCAAGGATGGCCAGACGGTATCGGTCGGCGAAGTGCTGGCGCGTATCCCGACCGAATCGCAGAAGACGCGCGACATTACCGGTGGTCTGCCACGGGTTGCCGAGCTGTTCGAAGCGCGTTCGCCGAAGGATGCGGGCATGCTGGCGGAAGTCACCGGCACGGTGGCCTTCGGTAAAGAGACCAAGGGCAAGCAGCGCCTGGAAATCACCGACATGGACGGCAACAAGCACGAGTTCCTGATCACCAAGGACAAGCAAGTGCTGGTGCACGACGGCCAGGTGGTGAACAAGGGCGAGATGATCGTGGACGGCCCGGCCGATCCGCAAGACATCCTGCGCCTGCTGGGGATCGAAGCGCTGGCGCGTTACATCGTCGACGAAGTGCAGGACGTGTACCGTCTGCAAGGCGTGAAGATCAACGACAAGCACATCGAAGTGATCGTGCGCCAGATGCTGCGCCGCGTGCAGATCGTGGAAGCCGGCGATGCCAACTACATCGTGGGCGAGCAGGTCGAGCGTTCGGAGCTGCTGGACGAAAACGACCGCGTGATCGCTGCCGGCAAGATCCCTGCGACCTATGAAAACGTCCTGCTGGGTATCACCAAGGCATCGCTGTCGACCGATTCGTTCATCTCGGCCGCATCGTTCCAGGAGACCACCCGCGTGCTGACCGAAGCGGCGATCATGGGCAAGCGCGACGGCCTGCGCGGCCTGAAGGAAAACGTCATCGTCGGCCGCCTGATCCCTGGCGGCACCGGCCTGGCCTTCCACCGCGCCCGCAAAGAGAAAGAAGCGTGGGAAGTCGAAGAGCGCAAAGCCCTGCTCGACGCCGAAAAGGCGAACATGTCGAGCGAGCTGCAAGCGATCGAAGACACGGCACCACACGGCGACGAAGCGTAAGACAGCGAGTCACCCAAACGAAAACGGCACCGCGGAGCAATCCCGGTGCCGTTTTTTTTCCGCTATCGTGTTGGACCAATGTCGGGTATCGCTGCGGCTTGAACAAGATCGACCGCGAGTTGCGCAAGACCAGCCTGAACGCGACCGAGCGTGTGCCTGTCTTGCACGCGTCCAGGCGCGAAGCACTGCTCGCTGGCGCCTACACCGGCCAAGACGCGGACAGGAACCGAGGAAACCACTCTTGCCGACGGTCGGCTCATGAGCAAAGTGGCCCGCGGCGGCAAGAGCTTTTGCGCCTCCAAGGAACACCATGGTCTGGTGAGTGGACGCGACGTGTTCAGGGATGGCGTGAAAACCGGGATGACCAGTTGTCCAGAATGACCCGACTACGCGTCATCCAGTACGCGTAGCTCTATCTGCAGGCCGGCGGCCGCAGCCATGTTGACCAGCGTATCCAGCCCGAACACGTTGATCTTGCCGCGCATGAGGTCGGAAATCCGCGGTTGTGTGACCCCCAATAGTTTGGCGGCATCTGATTGGCTCAGTCCCGCACGCGCGATGCGATCTTTCAGGGCGATCATCAGACCCGAGCGAAGCTTCATGTTTGCAGCCTCTTCTGCGGTGTCCTCGATCGCTTCCCACACGTTGGTAAATCGTTGCCTGTTCATTGCCCTCGCTCCTTTATCAAGTCACGGTAACGCTTCTTCGCTAACGCGAGATCCACCTTGCTGGTCTGCTGAGTTTTCTTCTGAAAACAATGCAGCACGTAGATCGCATCGGCGAATTTCACGACATGAATGATCCGGAACGCACCTGCCGCATCATGGATCCGAATTTCTTGCACCCCGGCACCGATCGCAGGCATGGGTCTCCAGTCGTCCAGCTCACGACCCCGCTGCAGTTGATCGAGTTGATGACCAGCCTCTCGCTTGGCCGACGCCGGGAACAGGCGGAGGTCTCCAAGCGAACTACCGCGAAATTCGACGAGTTTCATCAACTAAAATATACAAGAATCTATATATCCCTGCAAATGCCAGGTCAATTGAGTGCTTGGCTCAAGATGCCATGTTCAGACCTTACTGCGTCGCATGCGAATGAGGGAGTGAAACATGACCAAGATATTTCCGAGCGTTCGTTGAACTGACTCGGACGATAGCTGAAACCAGAATTCACGCTAGGGACCTGCTCGCGGTCGAGACCGCTACTTGCAAGATTCTACGTGTGTGAGCGAACGGACGGAGTTACGCCGAGGGGGTAGCGTCCGAGGACGAACTAAGCAAGGAGGCACACATGCTAGGCGACAAGGATGCAATTGCGAACATCGCGGTCAAGGATTTGAAGGTCGCCTCGCGCTTTTACGAGGGCACGCTGGGATTGCGCAAGCTCTCGTCGGAGGGCGAAGAACTGATCACCTATCGCAGCGGTAGTACGAACGTCAATGTCTACCGCTCGCAGTATGCGGGCACCAACAAGGCGACCGCGCTGAGCTTTGTGGTCGGCGAGGAACTCGAGGCCTTGGTGGCCGAACTCAAGGCCAAGGGCATCACCTTCGAACACTACGACATGCCGGAGCTCAAGCGCGAGGGCGATGTGTACAGCGGCGGCGATATGCGCGTCGCCTGGTTCAAGGACCCCGACGGCAATATCCTCAACCTGGTCACTGGATAATCAAGGAGAACATCATGACACTGCTTCGTACACTATTGGTCGGCGGTTTGATTGTCAGCTCGTCCGCATGGGCGCACCTGACCGACAAGGAATTCGCGATGATGGATACTAATAAGGACGGCAAGATCTCGGCCGACGAGCACGCCGCGGGTGCGCGCAAGATGTTCGAGGCGATGGACGCCAACAAGGACGGCAAAGTCACCGCCGCCGAGATGGAGGCCGCGCACCCAGCCATCACCGGCCGCAAGGCCGAGAAGTCGGATATGAGCGCGGCCGACAAGATCAAGGCGATCGACCAGGACGGCGACGGCATGCTGAGTGCCGGCGAGCATGCCGCCGGCTCGGCCGCGATGTTCGCAAAGATGGATGCCGACAAGGACGGCTTCCTGTCGAAAGCCGAACTGGCGGCGGGTCACGCCAGCATGCTGAAGAAAACTGCCCAACGCTGATCTCGTTCCCGCCTGCGCGGGAATGAGTGCTATTTTGCCGCGGCGGTGCGCAGCTGGCCGAACGGATCGCCGGTCTTCCACGCCGGCATCTTCGGCGCGTCGGCGATCATGCGGCCCAGGTTCAGCGTGAACTGCGCCTGCTGCACCATGCCCGCCAAATTCCAGCTCGGGTCGTACTCATCGGTGACCTGGTGGTAGCGCGCCGCGTAGGCTTTTGCATTGGCCTTCGAATTCTCCAT
>DASRXO010000618.1:0-3341 GCA_035654095.1 Telluria sp. | reverse complement strand
CCGTGGTGTCGCCGACCGGCACCGCGCCGCAGGCGCAGGTCCCCGGCTACCGCGTCGGCGGCAAGACCGGCACCGCCTACAAGGTGGAAAACGGCAAGTACGCGATCCCGCACAAATACGTCGGCTCCTTCGTCGGCATGGTGCCGATGTCGGCGCCGCGCTACATCATCGCCGTGATGATCGACGAGCCGAAGGGCGCCGCCCACTTCGGCGGCACCGTGGCCGCGCCGACCTTTGCAGCGATCGCCGCCAGCTCGCTCCGCGCGGCCAACGTGCCGCCCGATTCGAGCGTCACCGACATCATCATCCCGGAACATCCGGTCGAGGACAGCATGTGATGGCCATGAACGCGACCGACATCTGCCGCTGGATCCGCCAGGCCGCGCCGCAAGGCCGGCTGGCGTCCGACTCGCGCCGCGTGGCGACGGGCGACGTGTTCTTCGCCTATCCGGGCGACGCCGGCGACGGCCGCGCCTTCATCGGCGCCGCCGTGGCGCAGGGCGCCGCCGCCGTCGTGTACGAAGAGCAGGGCTTCGCATGGGATCCCGCGTTCGCGGTGCCGCATCTCGCGGTGCCGAACCTGAAGAAGAGCGCCGGCCCGATCGCCCACGCCTGCTACGGCATGCCCGATGCGGCCATGTTCAGCATCGGCGTGACCGGCACCAACGGCAAGACCTCCTGCGCGGTATGGCTGGGCCAGGCCATGGCGCGCCTCGACGGCCCGGCCGCGGTGATCGGCACCCTGGGCGTCGGCATCTTCAGGAACCGCGCCGAGGTCGACTTCGACGTCACCGGCTACACCACGCCGGACGCCGTGCTGCTGGCCGGGAAGCTGGCCGAAGTGCGCGACGCCGGCGCCACCTCGCTGGCGATCGAAGTGTCGTCGATCGGGCTGGAACAGGGCCGCACCAGCGGCATGCATTTCGACGTCGCGCTGTTCACCAACCTCACGCGCGACCATCTCGACTTCCACGGCGACATGGCCAGCTACGAAGCGGCCAAGACCCGTTTGTTCGAATGGCCCGGCCTGAAAGCCGCGGTGCTCAACCTCGACGACCCGGCCGGCTTGCGCCTGGTCGCGCACCTGCAAACCACCTTCGGCGCGGCACTGCCGCTGATCGGCTATACCCTGCAGGACGCGGCCGCCCGGCCGGACATCGAAGGCGTGTCGGTGCTGCGCGCCTCGCAGTTCCGCAGCCGCCACGCGGGTACCGATTTCCACCTCGAGTCGCCGTACGGCGCAGCCAGCGTCAAGACCCAGCTGGTGGGCCACTTCAACATCAGCAATGTGCTGGCGGTGCTGGGCGCCCTGATCGCGAAAGGTACCGTGCTGCGCACCGCGCTCGACGCGATCGAGGCGCTGACGCCGGCGCCCGGCCGCATGCAGCAGGTCGGCGGCCAGGAAGCGCCGATGGTCGTGATCGACTACGCGCACACCCCGGACGCGCTGGAAAAGACGCTGCAGACGCTGCGCCAGGTCGCGCAGGAGCGCGGCGGCCAGCTGTGGTGCGTGTTCGGCTGCGGCGGCAACCGCGATCCGGGCAAGCGGCCGCAGATGGGCGCGATCGCGCAGATCGCCGACCACGTGCTGGTCACCAGCGACAATCCGCGCAGCGAAGACCCGCTGACGATCATCGGCGAGATCGTGGCCGGCATGGACCCGGCGCATCCGACTTCGCGCTTCCAGGCGATCGAAGACCGCGCCGCCGCGATCCTGTCGGCCATCAGGCACGCAGCCAAGCCCGATGTCATCCTGCTGGCTGGGAAGGGCCATGAGCCCTACCAGGAAATCAAGGGCCGCAAGATGCCGTTCTCCGATGCCGACCATGCGGCGCTGGCGCTGGCTGCCCGCGTCACGATGATGAGGAGCAACTGATGCGCGGATCCCTGGCTCATATGATCGCCTCGATATCGGGCGCGCGGCTGACGCAGAACGTGGCCTTCGACGGCGTCTCGACCGACAGCCGCACGGTGCAGGCCGGCGCGCTGTTCGTCGCGCTGCGCGGCGACACCTTCGACGGCCACGACTTCCTCGAACAGGTCGCAGCCAAGGGCGTGGCCGCGGTGGTGGCCGACAAGCTGCCGATCGGCTGGACCCTGCCCGCCATCGTGGTGCCGGACACGCTCGTCGCGCTGGGCCAGATCGCCAACTACTGGCGCGGCCAGCACGCGATTCCGCTGGTCGGTGTCACCGGCAGCAACGGCAAGACCACGGTCAAGGAAATGATCGCCGCGATCATGGCCGCGGCCTACGGCGAAGACGGCCGGCTGGCCACCCGCGGCAACCTGAATAACGAGATCGGCGTGCCGCTCACGCTGATGCGCCTCGGCGCCCGGCACCGCGCGGCGGTGGTCGAACTGGGCATGAACCATCCGGGCGAAATCGCGCGCCTGACCGCGATCGCCGCGCCGACCATCGCCCTGGTCAACAACGCCCAGCGCGAGCACCAGGAATTCATGCACACGGTCGAGGCGGTGGCCCAGGAAAACGGCGCCGTGATCGCCGGCCTGCCGAAGGACGGCATCGCGGTCTACCCGAGCGACGATCCGTTCACCGCGCTGTGGCAGGGCATCGCGCAGGGCCGCGGCCGGCGCAGCGTGGTCACCTTCGGGCTGGACGACGCGGCCAACGTCAGCTGCACCCATCGCGTCACCGCCGACGGCAGCGCGCTCGCGGTAGTGGTGCGTTCGACCGGCAAGCCGGACCAGCGCTTCGACCTGCGGCTGGCCGCGGCCGGCCTGCACAACGTCCGCAACGCGCTGGCGGCGATCGCCTGCGCGCTGGCCGCCGGCATCGACAGCGGCGCCGTGGTGCGCGGCCTCGAAGCGTTCACCCCGGTCAGCGGCCGCCTGCAGCGCAAGACCGCCGCCTGCGGCGCCACCGTGATCGACGACAGCTACAACGCCAATCCCGATTCGGTGCGCGCCGCGATCGACGTGCTGGCGCAGGCGCCCGAGCCGCGCATCCTGGTGCTGGGCGACATGGGCGAAGTCGGCACGCAGGGACAGCAGTTTCACGAAGAAATCGGAGCCTACGCCACCAGCCGCGGCATCCGCACCGTGTTCGCGACCGGGGAGCTGGCGCGCCATCTCGCCGCATCGGGAGCACGGCATTTTGAGCAGTTCGACGAATTATTGGCAGCACTGGATACAACACTGGGCAGCAAATCTGACGCAACTGTGTTGGTGAAGGGCTCGCGTTTCATGAAGATGGAACGCGTGGTCCAACACCTGCTTGGATCACATCACACCGGCAAGGAAGCCCACTAATCATGCTGCTCTGGCTCGCACAATTCTTCCAGCAGGACCTCGGTCCGCTGCGGGTATTTAACTTCATCACG
>DASRXO010000617.1:0-2256 GCA_035654095.1 Telluria sp. | reverse complement strand
CGCTGGTGATGAAACCGAAGCCGATGATGATGTTCATGAACCTGCTGTTCCAGCAACAGGTCATCCCGCGTCCGACCGAGCCGACCGAAGGCGGCGTCGGCTTCGAACCGCGCCACTTCGAAGACGACTACAACCACGAATAAGGAAAGCATCATGGCATGGAGTGAATCGAAGGCCTGGATGACAGGCAATGGCAACGAGGCCTTGTACCAAGGCTTGCTGGACGACGCGACGGCGGCGCCGCAGCGCAACAGCAAGCGCAAGAAAGTCGTGCACCCGCACGAGATGCCGTGGGAGATGTCGCGCCAGGGCATCCTCAAGCACCTGCTCAACGAGCAGATGAACACCCGCATGGAATCGGTCGACGCCTACATGCAGCTGATCCCGCCGGGCAGCCGTTCGGGCAAGCACCGCCACCTGGCCGAGGAGTGCGTCTACGTGCTCGAAGGCCGCGGCTACGACCTGCACCAGGATTGCGACGTCGAGATCACCGACACCTACCACTGGAAGCCGCAGGACGAGATCAAGCGCTTCGAATGGGAAGCGGGCGACGTGATCTACCTGCCGCCGAACACTATCCACCAGCATTTCAACGCCGACCCGGCGCGGCCGGTGCGCCTGATCTCGGCGATCAACCGGATCTACCAGAAGTTCGGCCTGAACGACCTCGAACAGATCGAGGACGCGCCCGAGTACCGGCCCGGCATCACGCTGAGCGCCGAACTGGTGGCACAATACATGTCCGGCAAACTCAAGTAGAGCCAAGGAGCCGTCATGTGGAAGGCATCTCGACAAGCCGTCGTCCTCGCGCAAGCGGGGACCCATGCGCCGGGCGCATGGATTCCCGCCCGCGCGGGAAGGACGATGATCTTGGGGTTGTTCGAGCTTGCCTGTCGTTCGGCACGCCATCGCATCGCCCTTGGGCTGCTGGCGTGCGCGTTGGCAGTGCCGGCGCTGGCCCAGGATCCGGCCCTGCTCAATTATGCGGGCGCCGACCGCAGCCAGAAAATCGTGGCCGCCGCCCAGAAGGAGGGCGTGTTCACGCTCTACACCTCGATCGCGGAAAAGGACATCGCGCCGCTGGTCGGGCCGTTCGAGAAGCGCTACGGCATCAAGGTCAAGGTATGGCGCGCCGGCAGCGACAAGGTCTTGCAGCGCACGCTGGCCGAGACCAACGGCAGGCGCTACGAAGTCGATGCGATCCATATCAGCGCGCCCGAGATGGAGGCGCTGCACCGGGAGAAGGTGCTGCAGCCGGTGAGCGCGCCCGGTTTCGCCAGCCTGCGTCCCGGCACGCTGCCGGCCCACCGCGAGTGGGTGGCCACGCTGCTGACGGTGTTCGTCCAGGCCTACAACACCAATCTGATCAAACCGGAGGAGCTGCCCAAGCGCTTCGAGGACCTGCTCAATCCGAAATGGAAGGGCAAGCTCGGGATCGAAATGGAGGACTTCGACTGGTTCGCCGCCACCGTCACCGAGATGGGCGAGGCCAAGGGCCTCAAGCTGTTTCGCGAGCTGGTGGCCGGGAACGGCATTTCGGTGCGCAAGGGCCATTCGCTGCTGACCAATCTGGTCGGCTCGGGCGAAGTGCCGCTCGCGCTGACGGTGTATAACTACATGCCGGAGACGGCGCGCAAGAAGGGCGTGCCGATCGGCTGGTTCGCGCTGGAGCCGGCGATCGCGCGCGCCAACGGGATCGGCATCGCGCGCCGCGCGCCGCATCCGAACGCGGCCCTGCTGTTCTACGACTACTTGCTCTCGCCCGAGGCGCAGAAGATCCTGGTCTCGCTCGATTACGTGCCGGCCAACGCCTCGGTCGAATCGCCGCTCAAGAACATGAAGCTGAAGGTGATCGACCCGGCGCTGGCGATCGGCCAGATGGAAAAATGGACCCGGCTCTACGACGAGGTGGTGCTCAAGGCGGCCAGCCGCTAAGGCGGTCGCCATGGGCGAACTGCTTGCCTTGCTGTCGGCCTGCTGCTTCGCGGCCTCGAACGTGACGATCACGCGCGGCGCCAGGGGCAGCCAGGACAACGGCGCCTTCATGTCGATCCTGTTGACGGCGGCGATCGCCGGCGCCTGGTGGCTGGCGGCGATGCCGGCGCGCGGCATGCCGCCGATGGAGCGCGCCAGCCTGCTGTGGTTCGCCGGCGCCGGCATCCTGACCATCTTCATCGGGCGCGTGTTCCTGTACGCCTCGATCCAGCGGCTGGGCGCGGTGCGCGCCTCGGCCGTCAAGCGCCTCAATCCCCTGTT
>DASRXO010000616.1:0-5106 GCA_035654095.1 Telluria sp. | reverse complement strand
GCGGCGCTGGGTCTCGTGCTGCTTGCGCAGCTTGGCGAGGCGCGCGCGCAGCGCCTTGACGCGCTCGCCGATCAGCCGGCGGTCGGTCTCGAGCTGGGTTTCGCCCGGGCCGCGCAGGCCGATACCGCCTTTTTGCCGCTCGAGGTGGGTCCAGCCGCGGATCAGGCGCGTGGCCAAGTGCTGGAGCTGGGCCAGTTCGACCTGCAGCTTACCCTCGTGGCTCTTGGCGCGCTGGGCGAAGATGTCGAGGATCAGGCTGGTACGGTCGAGCACCCGGATCTGCAGGCGCTTTTCGAGGTTGCGCTGCTGGGCCGGCGACAGCGCATGGTTGAAGATAACGATTTCGATCTGCTCCTCGGCGCAGGCCTGCGCGATCTCGTCGGCCTTGCCGCTGCCGACAAAATAGGCGGCGTCCGGGCTGGCGCGCCGGGCCGTGATGGTCGTGATCGGTTCCGCGCCGGCCGAGCGCGCCAGCAGCGACAATTCTTCCACACTGGCGGCGAAGTCGCCAGCGCCGAAATCGATGCCGACTAGCGCTGCGCGCATACGCTCAGAGCCAAGGCCGCAAGGCACATGGCCTTACTCCGCTTCTGGCTCAAGATTGAGATTGACGGCGCGCGCCGGTACCACGGTGGAAATTGCATGCTTGTAGACCATCTGGGTGACCGTGTTACGCAGCAGCACCACGTATTGGTCGAAGGACTCGATGTGTCCCTGAAGTTTGATCCCGTTGACCAGATAGATCGAGACGGGAACGTGCTCTTTGCGCAAGGCATTGAGGAATGGGTCTTGTAACAGTTGCCCTTTGTTGCTCATAACAGCTCCGTGGTGTTGTTGTAGTTTAAGATTTGGAGGCGACTCGCTGGTTTTCAAGTGCCGGGTTCACCAATCGCGCAGGCGAATGATGTCCCTAAGCTACTGTAACCTGTTTTGCCGCTTCGTGTCGGACACCGCGCTTTATTTCTGCGTTTTGGCAAATGGGTTCTTACCTACACGCAATTCAATGCGCAGGGGCGTACCGACAAGGTTGAAGGTGTCGCGGAAGTGCTTTTCGAGGTAGCGTTTGTAGGGCTCGCCGACCGCGTCGAGCGCATTGCCGTGGATGACAATGATAGGCGGATTTTGCCCGCCCTGGTGGGCGTAGCGCATTTTGGGCCGGATCGAGCCCTTGCGGCGCGGTTCCTGCTTCTCGACCGCCTCGATCAGCGCGCGCGTCAGGCGCGGCGTCGAGAGGTCGGCGGTGGCTGCCGCATAGGCCGCGTCGACCGACTTCATCAGCGGGCCGATGCCGCTCGCCTTCAACGCCGAGATAAAGTGGGTCTTCGCGAACGAGAGGAAATCGAGCTTGCGGTCGATGTCGATCTTGATCTCGTCGCGCTGGTCCGATTGCAGGCCGTCCCACTTGTTGACGGCCACCACCAGCGCGCGGCCCGACTCGAGGATGAAGCCGGCGATGTGGGCGTCCTGCTCGGAGATGTCTTGCTGGGCGTCGAGCAGCAGGATCACGACGTGGGCTTCGGAGATCGACTGCAGCGTCTTGACCACCGAAAATTTCTCGATCGCCTCGAACACCTTGCCGCGGCGGCGGATGCCGGCGGTGTCGATCAGCGTGTAATTCTTGCCGTCGCGCTCGAACGGCACTTCGATCGAATCGCGGGTGGTGCCCGGCATGTCGAAGGCGATCACGCGCTGCTCGCCGATCAGGGTATTGACCAGCGTGGACTTGCCGACGTTGGGGCGGCCGACGATGGCGATCTTGACGCCGCGTGCGGCCGGCTCGAGCTCCTCGGCGTCGGCCGGGCGCTGGGCGAAGGCTTCGTTCAGCGCCTCTTCCACCAGGTCGTGCACGCCGTCGCCATGGGCGGCCGAGATCACGTAAGGATCGCCCAGGCCGAGCTCATAGAACTCCGCCACCACCGAGGTGTACTTCATGCCCTCGCCCTTGTTCACCACCAGCAGCACCTTGCGGCCCGACTTGCGCAGGAAGTCGGTGATGGTCTTGTCGTGCGGGGTCAGGCCCTGGCGGCCGTCGACGATGAACACCACGACGTCGGCCTCGGCCACGGCCTGCTTGGTCTGCAGCGCCATCTGGTGCATGATGCCCTCTTTCGCCACCGGCTCGAAACCGCCGGTGTCGATCACCAGGAAGGGGCGCTCGCCGATCCGGCCCTCGCCGTAGTGACGATCGCGCGTCAGGCCAGGCAAGTCCGCCACCAGCGCATCGCGCGAGCGGGTGAGGCGATTGAACAGGGTCGATTTCCCGACGTTGGGTCGACCAACTAATGCTATTACCGGCTTCATGGTGTTATTCGACCGCGATTGCGGTCACAGTCCCAGATTGTGTTTGAAAGATCAGGTTCGCGCCGGCCACGACGGGCACTGCGTTGATGGCGCTGCCGTCGGTGGCGGCGCGGGCGATAAAGGCGCCGTCTTCGCGCGACAGGAAGTGGATGTAGCCCTGGAAGTCGCCGACCGCGACCGCGCGCCCGTAGGACACCGGGGTCGACAGGCGGCGGTAGCCCAGTTTGTCGTTCTTCCAGGCGCTGGTGCCGCCTTCGCGGTTGAAGGCGAACAGCGAGCCCTTGTCGTCGGCCGCGAACACGAAGCGCTGGTCGGCCGCCACGCCGACGTTGGAGGACAGCTCCTTGGTCCAGCGCGCACTGCCGGTCAGCAGGTCGAAGCAGCCGACGCGGCCCTGGTAGGACACGGCGCAGACGTCGTTGTCGATCACCACCGGGGTGCCGCCGATGTCGGTGACGCGTTCCAGCTCGGTCGCGCCGCGCGATTCGCCGACCGCGATTTCCCAGCGCGGCGCGCCGGTCGCGAGGATCAGCGAGAGCAGCTTGCCGCCCGGCTGGGCCACGATCACGTCCTTGCCGGCGATGACCATGCCGGGCGCGTTACGCAGCGTCAGCGGCGGCGAGACGCGCTGCACGGTCCATTTCTTTTCGCCGGTCTTGGCGTCGTAGCCGACGATGCGGTTGTCGATGCTGCGCACCACCACCATGCCCTGCCCCACCGCCGGCGCGGACAGCACCTCGCTCGAGGCCTGGACCTTCCACAAGGCCTTGCCGTTCATGTCGAAGGTCAGCACGGTGCCCTTGGCGGCGCCCACGGCCAGCATGGTGCCGTCGGTGCCGACGCCGGTGGTCAGGCCGGTCTCGGCCTTGATGCGCCAGAGCTGCTTGCCGGTGGCCGATTCGACGCGCGCGATGGCGCCGTCGGCGCCGGCCACGATCAGGGTGTTGTCGGCCACCGCGGGCGAGAACACGAAGTCCAGGCCCTTGCCGATGTCGAGCTTCCATGCGGTGCGCACCGCCATCGAGCCTTTCAGTTCGACCAGCGGCACCGGCTGGTTGCCTTTCGGTTTGGAGGCGAAAGGATTGAGCGATGAACAGCCGGCCATCAGGGCCAGCGCACTCACACCGACAAGCTTGTGGGTAATACGCATGTTGTTTGACCTTGTTATTTTTAGTGTGGAATCAGGCCGCCGCTTTCGGCGCGGGGGGCGGGCTGCCGCCGATCGCGTCGAGCTTGAGCTGGACCAGTTGGCGGCCCGGGTTCTTCTTGTCCATTGCGTCGAGTGCGGCCTGGTAGGCGGTGCGCGCTTCGGCCAGTTTGTTCTGCGCGACCAAAATGTCGCCCTTGCGGTCGGCCACCGCACCGGCGAACTGCGGCAGGAAGTCGGTGCCCAGCAGTTTCAGGCCCTCGTCGAAGGCTTTCTCATCGAGCAGCACGCCGGCCAGGCGCAGCTTGGCGACCGATTTGTACTCGTCGTTGCCGTGCTCGGCGGCCCATTGCAGCTGGGTCTTGGCGGTTTTCAGGTCGTTGGCGTCGAACGCGCTCTTGGCCGCGGCCAGCGCGCCCAGCGTCGCGTACGAGGTCGAGCCGAACTTGGCCTGGAGGTCGCCGGCCGCGCGCTGGACCTTGGCGTTGTCCTTGGCGCTCACCGACTTTTGCATCTCGTCGTACAGGGCCGAGGCGTCGCCGGACTGGTTGCGCTGGTAGTAGTTCCAGTAGTTGTAGCCGGCGTAGCCGGCGAGCGCGATGATCAGCACCCAGCTCAGGAGGTTGCCGTACTGGTTCCAGAACGCTTTCAGGGACGCCAGTTGTTCTTGTTCTTCGAGATCGTATGCCATGGGATGTCTGTCGTTGTAGTTCGTTGTCGTTAATGGTGGTAGTGCACGTGGTCGTGGTCATCGTCGCCGCCGACGATCTGGTCGACCAGGTAATCGACCACTTCGTCGAACGGCACCGCGGTTTGCTGCTGTTCGTCGCCGGCGCCGCGCATGGCCTTGACGGCCGCCACCTTGTTGGCGATTTCATCGTCGCCGAGGATCACCGCGAACGCCGCGCCGCGGGCATCGGCCTTTTTCATCTGGCTCTTGAAGCTGCCGGCACCGCTGGCCGACGCGCAATGTAGCACAACATCGAGGCCGGCATCGCGAATTCGCTCGGCCAGCACGAAGGCTTGCAGCTGCGCGGGCGCGCCCTGGTGCACCAGGTAGACGTCGCACTGGGACGGATCGGCCGGTTCGCCGGCCGACTTCATCAGCTCGATCAGGCGCTCCATGCCCATCGCGAAACCGACGCCGGGCGTCGGTTTGCCGCCGAACATTTCGATCAGCGGATCGTAGCGGCCGCCGGCGCAGACCGTGCCCTGCGCGCCCAGCGCGTCGGTGATCCACTCGAACACGGTGCGGTTGTAGTAGTCGATGCCGCGCACCAGGCGCGGATTGATCGTGAACGGGATGTTGTTGTGGTTCAGGATCTGCTGCAGGCCTTCGAAGTGGGCCAGCGATTCGCCTTCGAGGTAATCGAGCAGCTTGGGCGCCTTGTTCACCAGGTCCTGCATCGCCGGGTTCTTGGTGTCGAGGATGCGCAGCGGGTTGGTGTGCAGGCGGCGCTTGGCTTCGGCGTCGAGCAGGTCGAGATCGGCTTCGAAGTAGGCGATCAGGTCGGCGCGGTGGCGCAGGCGCTCGGCCGCGTTGCCGATCGAATTGAGCTCGAGGCGGATGTTCTCGAGGCCGAGGTCATCCCACAGGCGGCGGCACAGCATGATCAGCTCGGCGTCGATATCGGGGCCGGCGAAGCCGACCGCCTCCG
>DASRXO010000615.1:0-4203 GCA_035654095.1 Telluria sp. | reverse complement strand
AGTCGCCGAACCCCTTCTTCGGCATCCACGCCGCGGTCACGCGCCAGGACGCGGGCGGCATGCCGATCGCCGGCTGGTATCCGGAGCAGGCGATGTCGCTGAAGGAGGCCTTCCGCTGCTTCACGCTGGACGCGGCCTACGCCGGCCACCAGGAGCAATCCATCGGCTCGCTCGAACCGGGCAAGTGGGCCGATTTCATCGTGATCGACCGCGACCTGTTCAAGATGCCGACCTACGATATTTACCGGACCGCGGTGCTGCAGACCTGGGTCGCGGGACGCCAGGTGTACCCGCCAAACTGAGGCAGAAAATGTTTGACTTGGTTGTATATACAACTTAGACTGAAGGCATCCCACCGTTCAAGGAGCTGCCATGACCATCGACGATCCCCGTTTCGACGCCAGCCGCGTGATCCGCGCGCCGCGCGGCGCCGAGCGCAGCTGCAAGAGCTGGCTCACCGAGGCGGCCTACCGCATGATCCAGAATAATCTCGACGCCGAGGTGGCCGAGAATCCGCAGCACCTGGTGGTCTACGGCGGCATCGGCCGCGCGGCCCGCAACTGGGCCTGCTACGACCAGATCCTGGCGTCCCTGCGCGAGCTCGAAGACGACCAGACCTTGCTGATCCAGTCCGGCAAACCGGTCGGCGTGTTCCAGACCCACACCGATGCGCCGCGCGTGCTGATCGCCAATTCGAACCTGGTGCCGAAGTGGGCCACCTGGGAGCACTTCAACGAGCTCGATCGCAAGGGCCTGTTCATGTATGGCCAGATGACCGCCGGCAGCTGGATCTACATCGGCACCCAGGGCATCGTGCAGGGCACCTACGAGACCTTCGCCGAAGCGGGCCGCCAGCATTTCGGCGGCGACTGGGGCGGGCGCTGGATCCTCACCGCGGGCCTGGGCGGGATGGGCGGCGCGCAGCCGCTGGCGGCCAGCTTCGCCGGCGCGGTGTCGCTGACGATCGAGTGCCAGCAAAGCAGCATCGACTTCCGCCTGCGCACCCGCTATCTGGACCGGCAGGCGCGCGACATCGATGAAGCGCTGGCCATGGTCCAGCGCCACACCGGGAAGCGCGAGGCGGTCTCGATCGGCCTGCTCGGCAACGCGGCCGAGGTGCTGCCGGAGCTGGTGCGGCGCGCCAGGGCCGGCGGCCTGGTGCCCGACCTGGTCACCGACCAGACCTCGGCGCATGACCTGATCAACGGCTACCTGCCGCGCGGCTGGAGCGTCGATGCGTGGAAGGCGGCGCAGAAGGATCCATCGCAGCACGCGCGCCTGAAGGCCGCCGCCGCCGAGTCCTGTGCGGTGCACGTGCAGGCGATCCTCGACTTCCACGCGATGGGTGTGCGCGCCGTCGATTACGGCAACAACATCCGCCAGGTCGCGCTGGACCACGGCGTGGCCGATGCGTTTGCCTTCCCCGGCTTCGTGCCGGCCTATATCCGGCCGCAGTTTTGCGAAGGGCGCGGGCCGTTCCGCTGGGTCGCGCTGTCGGGCGACCCGGAGGATATCTACAAGACCGATGCCAAGATCAAGCAGCTGTTCCCGGAACAGAAGCAGGTCCACCACTGGCTCGACATGGCGCGCCAGCGCATCGCCTTCCAGGGCCTGCCGGCGCGCATTTGCTGGCTGGGGCTGGGCGAGCGCCACCTCGCCGGCCTGGCCTTCAACGAGATGGTGCGCAGCGGCGAGCTGAAAGCGCCGATCGTGATCGGCCGCGACCACCTCGACACCGGTTCCGTCGCCAGCCCGAATCGCGAAACCGAAAGCATGAAGGACGGCACCGATGCGGTGTCCGACTGGCCGCTGCTGAACGCGATGCTCAATACCGCCAGCGGCGCGACCTGGGTCTCGCTGCACCACGGCGGCGGAGTCGGCATGGGCTATTCGCAGCACGCGGGCATGGTGATCGTGGCCGACGGCAGCGACGCCGCGGCCAGGCGCCTGGCGCGCGTGCTGGTCAACGACAGCGCCTCGGGCGTGATGCGCCACGCCGATGCCGGCTACGACACCGCGGCCGCCTGCGCCAAGCGCAACGGCCTCAATCTACCTATGCTGATCAAGTAAGATGACAATCACTGCACACCAAGGCTGGACCCTGCAAGCGGGCGCGATGAGCATGGCCGATTTGCGCGCCGTGTGGGCCGCGCCGGCCCCGCTCACGCTGGCGGCCGGCGCCTACCCCGTCATCAAGGCCGCGGCGGCGGCGGTCGACGCCATCGTCGCCAAGGGCGATGCGGCCTACGGCATCAACACCGGCTTCGGCATCCTCGCCAAGACCCGCATCCCCGACCAACAGCTCGGACAGCTGCAGCGCAACCTGATTCTCTCGCATTCGGTCGGCACCGGCGAGCTGCTGTCCGACGCGGTGGTCCGCCTGGTCATGCTGATGAAGATCGGCAGCCTGGCGCGCGGCTTTTCCGGCGTGCGTCCGCTGATCGTCGACACCCTGATCGCACTGTACAACGCGGGCATCATGCCGGCGATTCCGGCCAAGGGTTCGGTCGGCGCCTCGGGCGACCTGGCGCCGCTGGCGCACATGACGCTGGCGATGCTGGGGGTCGGCCAGGTGCGGGTCGAGGGCCGCTTGATGGAGGCGGCCGATGCGCTCCAGGCGGCCGGCATCGCGCCGGTGGTGCTGGCCGCGAAGGAAGGGTTGGCGCTGATCAACGGCACCCAGGTCTCGACCGCGCTCGCGCTGCATGGCCTGTTCATGGCCGAGCGCCTGCTGGAGGCGGCGATGGTGACCGGCTCGCTCTCGCTCGATGCGGCCAAGGGCAGCGACGCGCCGTTCGACGCGCGCGTGCATGCGGTGCGCGGCCAGCCGGGCCAGATCGCGGCGGCCGCCATTTACCGGCAACTGGTGGCCGCCAGCGCGATCCGCGCCTCGCACCTGGTCGGCGACGAGCGCGTGCAGGACCCGTACAGCCTGCGCTGCCAGCCGCAAGTCATGGGCGCGGTGATGGATTTGATCGGCAACGCCGCGCGCACCCTGCTGATCGAGGCCAACGCGGTGACCGACAATCCGCTGATCTTCCCCGACACCGGCGAGATCATCTCGGGCGGGAATTTCCATGCCGAGCCGGTGGCCTTCGCGGCCGACACGCTGGCGCTGGCGATCGCCGAGATCGGCGGCCTGGCCGAGCGCCGCATCGCGCTGCTGATCGACGCGACCCTGTCCGGCCTGCCGCCCTTCCTGGTGCGCGAGCCGGGCGTCAATTCGGGCTTCATGATCGCCCACGTCACGGCCGCGGCGCTGGCGTCGGAGAACAAATCGCTGGCCCATCCGGCCAGCGTGGACAGCCTCCCGACCTCGGCCAACCAGGAGGACCACGTCAGCATGGCCACCTTCGCGGCGCGCCGCCTCGACGATATGGCGCACAATACGGCTGTCATCGTGGGCATCGAGTTGCTGGCCGCGGCGCAGGGGATCGATTTCCACCGCCCGCTGACAAGTTCGCCGCACCTCGAGCATGTGCACCAGCAGCTGCGCCGGAAGGTGCCGTTCTTCGATGCCGACCGCTTCTTCGCGCCCGACATCGAGGCCGCGCGGCAGATGGTGCTCAACGGTGAATTGAGCGCGTCGTGCAAAGCGGTGTTCGCGGCGCTGTACGAATAACGCGGTACGCATAAGACAGGCAGGAGTTCGAGATGGATTTCCAGTTCAAGCCCGGTAGTATTCCCTTGCTGGTGTCGATGCCGCATGTCGGCACCGACATCCCGGTCGACATCGCCGCGCGCATGGCGCCGTGCGCGCTGCAAACGGCCGACACCGACTGGCACCTGAACGCGCTGTATGATTTCCTGGACGAGATGGGCGCCTCGACGCTGGCGGCGCGCTGGTCGCGCTACGTGATCGATCTGAATCGCCCGCCCGAGGACACCAACCTGTATCCGGGCCTCGACACCACCGGCCTGTGCCCGGTCGATACCTTCGGCCGCGAGCGCCTGTACCAGCCCGGCCATGCGCCGTCCGAGGCCGAGGTGCAGCGGCGCCTGGAACGCTATTGGCAGCCATATCACGACCAACTGCGCGCGGAGCTCGACCGCCTGCTGGCGCTGCACGGCCGCGTGGTGCTGTGGGATGCGCATTCGATCGCCTCGATGGTGCCGCGCTTTTTCGAAGGCCGCCTGCCGGACCTGAACTTCGGCACCGCCGAGGGCATGTCCTGCGCAGCGGGCATGCAGGATGCGGTGATC
>DASRXO010000614.1:0-3626 GCA_035654095.1 Telluria sp. | reverse complement strand
CACCACCAGCGGGTTGTTGCCGCCCATTTCCAATGCCAGCATCTTGCCCGGCTGGCCGCCGAACTGCTGGTGCAGCGCGATGCCGGTCTGGCAGCTGCCGGTGAACAGCACGCCGTCCAGGATCGGGTTTTGGCCCAGCGCCACGCCGGTATTGCGGTCGCCGTTGACCAGGTTGATCACGCCGGCCGGCAGGCCCGCCCTCTCCCACAGCTGCACCGTCATGATCGCGGTGCGCGGCGCGTACTCGCTGGGCTTGAACACCACCGTGTTCCCGGCGATCAGCGCGGGCACGATATGCCCGTTCGGCAGGTGGCCCGGGAAGTTATATGGGCCGAACACGCCGAACACGCCATGCGGGTGATGGCGCAGCACCGCGTTGCCGTCGGCGACCTTGGCCACGGTCACGGCGGTGCGCGCGCCGTAGGCCTGCACCGAGATATCGACCTTGTTGGCCATGGTGGCCACTTCGGTGCGCGCCTCCCACAGCGGCTTGCCGACTTCTTCGGCGATGGTCTGGGCCAGCGCCTCGGCGTTCTCCTTGAGCAGGTCGCGGAAGCGGATGCAGATGGTGATGCGGTCCTCGAGCGGCGTCAGGGCCCAGCCCTCGAAGGCCTGGCGCGCGGCCTGCGCGGCGCGCTGCACGTCGTCGGGCGTGGATTCCCGGCTGGACCAGGTCCGGCGGCCGGTGGAGGGATCGACGGTCACCAGCTCGGCGCCGCCGCCGGCGAGCCATGCGCCGCCGATGAAGTTACTGAGTTCAGACATGGGTATGCTTCCTTACGTTGAGTGGCAGCGCGCGCAGCTGCGCGCCGCGATCGCAGTGCAGCAGCGCCAGCTCGGCCGCCGACAGGGCGATCTTGCCGCCGGCGGTATTCGCCGGCGCGACGATCATGCGAAAATCCTGCAGCACCGTGTTGGAAATCAGGAAAGGCTCGGCGTCGGGCGAGGCGTCCGCGGCGTCGGCGGTCACCAGCACGCTGTCGCGCACCGCGCGCAGTTCCGACACCCGGCCCTGCAGCACCGGGCCGGCGTCGAAAATGTCGATATAGCCTTCGAAGTGCATGCCCTCCTGCTCGAGCAGCTTGCGGGCCGGCGTGGTCGAGCGGTGCACCTTGCCGATCACGGCCTGGGCGTCGTCCGGCAGGTAGCACACATACAGCGGCTGGCGCGGCATCAGTTCGGCGATGAAGGACTTCTTGCCGAGCGCGGTGAGGTCGTCGACGTGGTTGAAATCCATCTTGAAGAAATGGCGGCCGAGGCCTTCGTAGAACGGCGAGTTGCCGTCCTCGGCCTGGAAGCCGCGCATCTCGGCGATCAGCTTCTCGGTGAACAGCTGCGGGAACTGGGCGATGAACAGGAAGCGACTCTTGGACAGCCACTTGCCGTTGTTCCCGCTGCGGTAATCCGGATGCAGGAACAGCGAGCACAATTCGGTCGAGCCGGTCAGGTCGTTCGACAGGTACAGCGTGTCCATGCGGCTGAACACATTGAGCTCGCGGCTCGAATGCACCAGGGTGCCGATGCGGTAGTTGTAGAACGGCTCGTCGAGCCCGACCGCGCCCTTGATCGCGCACACGCCGGCCAGGCGGCCGTTGCTGGTGTCCTCCATCACGAACATGTAGTCGCGCTGTTCGGGCGGAATGGTCTGCGCGAACGAGGCCACCGCCACCGCCACGCGGTCGCCCAGCATCTTGCGGTCGGGCTTGAGCGTGGTCATGCCGGAGCCGACCTGGCCGGCCATCCCGACCAGCGCATCGAGGTCCGATGCAGTTATGGCGCGTACAACTAGCATAGGGTTCACTTTCAGATTCTGACGCAGATGACGTTGTCGCCCGGCGCCACCATCAGCGCGTCCTGCGCGTCCTGCGGCAGGCAGACGGTGTCGCCGGCTTCGGCCGACGGGCAAGGTACGACGATGGCGCGGAAGTTCTGCTCGTTGCTGGCGGCCACCGCGTAAGTCACCATCACGTCGCAGGCCTGGCCCGGCTCGGCCTGCGCGACGCGCCGCACCAGCGAGCCGCCGAAGGAACGCAGCGAGTTCTTGTGCGCCTGGAGGATCGGGCCGCCGTCGAAGATGTCGATGTAGTCGTCGGCCTCGAAGCCCTCTTCGGTGAGCAGGTTGAAGGCCAGCTCGCCGTCCGGATGGATCTGGCCCATGGCGGCCTGGGCGTCGCCCGGCAGCAGCGGCACGTAGACCGGATAGTGCGGCATCAGCTCGACGATCAGGGTGCGGTTGCGGGCGCCGCCGATGGTCCGTTCGGCCTCGAGGAAATCCATCTTGAAGAATTTGCGGCCGAGCGCCTCCCAGAACGGCGACTTGCCGGCGTGGTCGGTAATGCCGGCCAGCGGCACGAAGAAGCGGTCGCCGAAGCGGTGCGGCGCGAGCACCGCGAACAGCAGGCGCGCGCGCGACAGCAGGGCCGCTTCGAGGCCGGCGCTGTCGTGGTTGCGCACGTAGAAGCCGGACAGCTGGGAGTAGGCGGTCAGCTCCGAGCACAGCGTCAGCGCGTGCACGCTGTGGCTGATGTTCAGGTCGCGCGAGACCTGCTGGATCACGTCGTTGCGAAACGCGAAGTAGGTGCCGTTCGAGCCGGCCGAGGCGAAGATCGCGGCGGTGCCGGCGATCTCGCGGGTAGCCTGCTGTTCGAGCACGAACAGGTAGGACTCTTCGCTCGGGATGTCGACATGCGCGCCGAAGGAGGCGATCGAGCGCTCGATCGACGCGGCGATTTTCTCCCGCGTGCGGGGCAAGGTATGCACACCCGGCATCGTCACGGCGGCCAGGGTCTCCAGGGCGGATAGATCCGTAAGTTCTACCGGACGGACAACATACATGCGAACTCCTGACAGTGCGGGCGGATGCTGGCGCGCCGCGGGCCGCGGCGCGCCGGATCGGCGCCGATTACATGGACGGCGCGGTCGCCAGGAAGCCCTCGGCGGCGGCGCGCATGATGCGGTCGGCCTCGGCGATCTGGGCGTCGGACACGATCAGGGCGGGCGCGAGGCGGACCACCTCGGGGCCGGCGATCAGCAGCATCAGGCCGAGCGCTTCGGCGGCCTTGGTGTAGTCCTTGGCGCGGCCGGCGTAAGCTGGCGCCATCGGCAGGCCGATCAACAGGCCGCTGCCGCGCACCTGGCCGAACAGCTGCGGATAGTCGGCCGCGAGCCGGTTCAGGTTGGCGAAGATGGCGGCGCTGGCTTCGCGCACGCGCGCCAGGAAGGCCGGGGTGTTGATGGTCTGGATGACGTTCAGCGCGACGGTCGCGGCCAGCGGATTGCCGCCGTAGGTGGTGCCGTGCGAGCCGACGCCGAAGTGCGACGCGATCTCCTCGGTGGTCAGCATGGCGCCGATCGGATAGCCGTTGCCGAGCGCCTTGGCCGAGGTCAGGATGTCGGGCGTGACGCCGACGCCCATGTAGGCATACAGCTGGCCGGTGCGGCCGACACCGGACTGCACCTCGTCGAACACCAGCAGCGCGCCGGTCTTGTCGCAGAGCTCGCGCAGGGTCTGCAGGAACGCGGGATCGCCGGGGATGACGCCGCCCTCGCCCTGGATCGGCTCGACGATCACCGCCGCGACGTCGTCGCCGATGGCGGCGCGCGCCGCGTCGATATCGTTGTAGGGG
>DASRXO010000613.1:0-3058 GCA_035654095.1 Telluria sp. | reverse complement strand
GTGGCAAAGTGCAGCGCATGCGCTGCCGCGAAATGGCGCTTCAAGGTCAACGCGATGTTGTGTATGTCATGCCAGGCAGTATCTTTGACCGCCGCGGCTCGCGCGACCAGGCCCCGCTATTTCGCCCTGCCCCCCTGGCCTTGACGCCATCGCCGACCACTTGGAGCACCGAACTTCCCCAACTCGCCACCGGCACCGACCAGACCAGTCGCGCAACCGCAGATGCGATGATCGGCTGGTTCCGTGCCTATGCGGCGCGGCGCCTCAATTCGCGCATGATCGATGAGCGGCGCACCATCCCGCCGTACGTGGTGCTCGACCTGGGAAACCAAGGTTTTTTTGGCCTCCAGATTCCGGCCCGGTTCGGCGGCAAGGCGCTTGACACCGTCGATTTGATGCGCGTGCTGGAGCAAGTGGCGGGCGTCGACTTGACGGTGGCGACCCTGATCGGCGTCCATAACGGACTCGGCGTGCGGCCGATCTTACACGCCGCATCGCCGCAGCTGCGCGCGCAGTGGTTACCCTCATTGGCCGCGGGTCGCCAACTGGCCGCATTTGCCCTGACAGAGCCGGATGCAGGGTCCAATCCCTTGGCGATCCGGGCCAGCGCCACGCGTTGTCCTGGCGGCTGGATTGTCAACGGAGAAAAGCAATGGATCGGACTCGGTGCGTGGGCCAGCGTGACGACCGTTTTTGCCAAGGCAGTCGACCCGGCGGGCGGACCGCTCGGTATCGTCGCTCTGCTGGTGGAGGCGGAGAACCCGGGCTTATCGCAGGGACCTGAATCCTTAACGATGGGCATGCGGGGGATCGTGCAGAACACGGTGTTCTTGCGCGAGGCTTTCGTTCCAGATGAGAGTGTGTTGCTGAGCGCAGGCGAAGGTCTGGAGGTCGGACGCGAGGCGATGCTGTACAGCCGTCTGGGGATCGGCGCCATGTGTGTTGGCGCCATGAAGCGCTGCGCTCAGCTGATGGCACGCTACGCCGCACGGCGCGAAATCGCCAGCGGCCGGCTGGCAGATCACGGCGTGACGATTGCACGGTTGAGCGACCTCACCTCGGCAGTATTTGCCTGCGAAGCGCTGGTGTACGCCATTGCGAGCGAACTCGACGCCGGCGGCGCCCCGCCGGTGGAAGCCTATATTGCGTGCAAAACAACGACAACCGAAATGCTCGGCGATGCCGCCGACTGGCTGGTCCAACTGCTCGGCGGGCGAGGTTACATTGAATCAAATAGCGCACCGCAACTGCTGCGCGACGCCCGCGTGCTGCGCATCTTGGAAGGCCCGACCGAAACCTTGTATTCGCACTTGGGATCGTCAGTGGGACAAAAGCACAGCCCCGCAGCAGAATTCATGGCCGGCCCCCTCGGCTGTCCCGAGTTGGCCGTGGAATTCGGCACGACGATCATGGCGCTGAGGGCGCAAGCCGCAAATTCGGTGTTGTTCGATTCCGCTGGCGCATTGGCCCAATGGCTCGATTGCCAGCTCGGCGAACTCGCCGCCTGCGCGTTCCTGCTGGCGGCAACGGAACGACGGCGCGATTCGGCGGGTGACACTGCTGCCGCAGAGACCGCCACCAAAGCACTTGGCTGGGCCCGACATCGTTACACCGAACTGTCGCGCGCGATTCTCGCCAAGCTCGCCACCCGTGCCACATTTGGCGACGCTACCGCCTTACTGCATCAAATCAGCGGCTATGCCGACGCGATCGGGGACATTGACCAAGAACTTCCTGGCGAGAATCATCAACACGATCCGCTGCTCCGACGTTTTGCCACCGAAGCTTCGCCGTCGCCGCAAGCCCGGGTTATTCCAGCAGGCACCGCCCCCCCAATTCCGGCACCGACGGGTAGCGCGCGGGAGGTGACCGCAATACAGCAGATTGTTCATGACTGTGTGATGCAATGGCTACGCAGCGAGCCGGCGGGCGCACCTGAGAATTTGGATTTCGACACGCCGTTCACCACACTGGGCATGGATTCGCTGGCCACCGCCTCGATTTCATTCGAATTGGAGCAAAGGATCGGTTTTGCCATTATTCCCGAGCTACTTTACGATCACCAGACAGTCATGCGCTTGGCCGAGTTTATCGAAAACCGAATTGCGAGCTCGACCAATGAAAGCCAGCGGCTGACCGCAAATCCGTCGCGCGAAAATCTCGCCACCGACGCCGCATGAACGCTTCGCGCGAGCACGCCATTCGTACCCTGACTAATAAGGAAATTCTGCCATGACCGCAACCGCAAGCATTGTTTCGCAGTGCCTCTCGGCTTTCGACCGGGTCATCCCAGCGAAGGTTCAGGCGAATCCGCTCGAATTGAGGTCGGCGCGCCACTTAACGCTGCTCGCTTCTATTACGGCGCTCAGCGTTCCGATATTGACCTTGATGTACCATTTCCTTGGTGATGACGCTGCGGCGACCGTGGTACTCACCGGCGGCATCGTAATGATGATATCCCCATTTCTCATGGGTGTCGGCCTGGGCTTGGCGGTGGCGCGCGATGTATTCATCGGCGCCTTGTTCGTTCTGAAAATTTGGCTAGCCGTGCATCTTGGCGGAATTGGCGCGCCGACGGTTCCCTGGTTTGTGCTGTGCCCGCTCATTGCAGTGCTGCTTGGCGGTGCGGTCGCCGGGCTTTTTTGGAGTGCCATGGTTTCCGCCACCGTAATAGCGTTGTTCTGGTTGGAGCAATCCGGCGTGGGGTTCGCGCCTTACCCGGTCTCCCACCCCTTGATACTCCAACTGGTGAGTGTTATCGGACTTTTTGCCTTGGTTACCATTATTGCGTTGTGTTTCCGGTCAGACGCGCCGAGCGCTTGGCATGCTTCCGATTCGAACTAGACGACGCCTGGACCATCTCGATTCCGGCGCGACCATGGCGATGTACAAAAGCCTGGGGCTATTACGGCAAAACCAATCCGATGTGTTCGACGCGTTCCGCATCGCGCGGTCACCTATGCTATGCGCACGCGCTGCGATGTCATTTGCACGGCCGCGCGCTCTCGAAACGTGCTTCGAACGCTTCTTTGGTCAGCATGGCTGGGGGTGGTTCGTC
>DASRXO010000612.1:0-2273 GCA_035654095.1 Telluria sp. | reverse complement strand
GTCTTGCCGGCGCGCGAAGGCATATGGCACAGGCCGCACTGGTAGCCGTGGTTCAGGTCGAGGCAGTTGACCACGAACTTGCCCTGGCATTTGTCGCAGGGAGCCATGGACAACATCTTGCTCTGGAAAAAACGCACCAGCGTCCAGGCGCGCGTCAGCGACAGCATCGGCTCTTCGCCCGGCTCGGGCGGCATTTGTTCGAGATACAGCTTGTAGGCCTTCATCACCGCTTCGATGCCGGTGGCGCCGGCGTGATCGACCAGGAATTTGTGGATGTTGATGAACAGCGAGGAGTGGATATTCGGCTGCCAGGTCAGGAACCAGTCGGTCGAGAACGGCAGCATGCCCTTCGGCGGCGACATGCCCTTGAGTTCCTTGTACAGCTTGAGCAGGCGCTCGCGCGACAGCGAGACTTCCGATTCGAGCAACTGGAGACGGGCGCCGAGCTGGATCAATTCAATCGCCAGCTGGATTTCCTGGGCTTCCGATACGACACTTTTTTTCGACATGGACTATGCTCCCGACGTGATGTGCTTGGCGTCCTCCTCGCGCAGGCGGGGATCCATGCCGACTCGGCATGGGTTCCCGTTTCCACGGGAACGACGGTGACGAGCTGGAATTACGCGATTTCTTCGACAGCCTGGCCGGCCATCAGGATGGCGGCGTGGGACTGGGCGAGGCCGCGGTCTTTATTGTAGTTGGTCAGCATCGACAGGATTGCACCGTCGTCGAAGCGGAAGCGCGCCAGCATCATATTGCCGCCGGCCAGTTTCAGGATCTGGGCGTTGCTCATGCCTTCGATCAGGTCCGCGATCTCTTCGGCGATGCCGAGGCGGAAGATAGCGGTGACCTTGTCTGCGCGGATCATCTGCTGAGCCAACATCAGGTAGCTCAGGTTGGCATCACGAATTTCCGCCATCATGTCGTTCGCAGTCATTTCCATCTCCTTGAATCCGTTTGAATCTGGCGGGTATGTGTATTGCCAGTGGGATACATTCTGACTTCGCGGAAATTTTTGGGGAATAGGCCGATCGCTGTATTTTTCGTCGCCGAACGACGAAATAGACCCGTAGGTGTTTGTCTTACAAACACGGCCGGATCATTGTCGCGCCCCTATGAAAACAGGGGTGGAATGGGATGTAAAAACCTGTCAAACCGAACTGCGGGCGACGCCGATATTTCGTCGTCTTGTACCGTTTACGACAAACTCCCGAGGAACTTTAGGCTTTTCGCAAAATAATTCGAAAAATCTTTCAAACAGTTACACCTGTGCTTGTCTGAGTCACTAACGGCAGCGTTTTCGGGAACTTGAGGGTTTTTCGAAAATATTTTGAAAAAAGTTCAAACAAGCGGTTTTGCCCGGGTAAACTGCCCGCTCTAGCCCGTTGGATGGGGCTTAAAGCAGTTGTTGGAGGTGTCTTTCATGCAATCTCTACCCATCTGGGACATCAGCCCGACGATCTCGGCCGATCTCCCGGTCTGGCCCGGCGACACCCCGTTCGCGGCCACGCCCACCTGGGAAATCGCCGATGGCTGTCCGGTCCACGTCAGCCGCATGAGCATGACCACGCACCTGGGCGCGCACACCGATGCGCCCTCCCACTACGACCCGGCCGGCGCCGCGATCGACGCGGTCGGCCTCGCGCCCTACCTCGGCCCCTGCCGCGTGATCCACTGTATTGACGTCGAGCGGGTCGAGGCGGCCCACCTCGCCGGCAAGCTCGATGGCGTGCCGGCGCGCGTCCTGCTGCGCACCTACCGCAGCGCGCCGCAGCGTGCATGGGACGCGGCCTTCCCCGCGATCGCGCCCGCCGCCATCGCGCTGCTGGCCAGCCAGGGCGTGATCCTGATCGGCACCGACGCCGCCTCGCTCGACCCGCAGGACTCGAAGACGCTGGACGCCCACCACGCGGTGCGCGCCGCGCGCATGGCGATCCTCGAGGGCGTGGTGCTCGACGAGGTGCCCGAGGGCGACTACGAATTGATCGCCCTGCCCCTCAAGCTGGCCGGCATGGACGCCAGCCCGGTGCGCGCGATCCTGCGCCAACTGCCGACCGGGGCCGCCGCATGACGAGCCGCGACGACTGCCGCGCGCTCGACGCGCAAGACCCGCTGGCACCGCTGCGCGAGCAGTTCGACCTGCCCGAGGGCGTGATCTACCTCGACGGCAATTCGCTCGGCGCGCGGCCCAAGGCGGCGCTGGCGCGCGCCCAGGACGTGATCGCCCGCGAATGGGGCCGGGACCTGATCCGCAGCTGGAACACGGCCGGCTG
>DASRXO010000611.1:0-2390 GCA_035654095.1 Telluria sp. | reverse complement strand
GCCGGCCACCACGGTCGGCGTGGCGACCGCCGAGAAGACCGATATCCCGGTGACGCTCGACGCGCTCGGCACCGTGACCGCCGCCGCCACCACCACCGTGCGGCCGCAAGTCTCGGGCATCTTGCAGAAGGTGCAGTTCAGCGAAGGGCAGTTGGTCAAGGCCGGGCAGGTGCTCGCCACGATCGACCCGCGTTCGTTCGAGATGGCGCTGCTGCAGGCGTCCGGCCAGCGCCAGCGCGACGAAGCGCAGCTCGATAGCGCGCGCGTGACCTTGGGCCGCTTCCGCACCCTGCTCGAACAGGACTCGATCGCGCGCCAGGATGTCGATACCCAGGCCGCCCTCGTCAAGCAGCTCGAAGGCACGGTGATGACCGACCGCGCGGCCGAGGGCATGGCCAAACTGAACCTCAGTTACACCAGGGTGACGGCGCCGATCACCGGGCGGGTCGGCCTGCGCGTGGTCGACATCGGCAACCTGGTGAGCAGCGGCGACGCCAACGGGATCGCATTGATCACCCAGCTGTCGCCGATCGACGTCGAGTTCGCGGTGCCGCAGGACCAGGTGCCCGACCTGCAAAGCCGCATCCGCGAGGGCGCGGCGCTGCCGGCCACGGCGCTCGACCGCACCCGCACCGCCACGCTCGAAGCGGGCAAATTCGCCGCGCTCGACAACCAGGTCGATGTGCAGACCGGCACCGTGAAGGCCAAGGCGCGCTTCGCGAACGACAAGCAGACCCTGTTCCCCAGCCAGTTCGTGAACGTGCGCCTGCTGGTGCGCGACATCAAGGGTGCGGTGGTGATACCGGTGACGGCGCTGCGCCACGGCGGCAACGGCGACTTCGTGTACGTGCTGAATGCGGCCGAGCGCACGGTGTCGCTGCGGCCGGTGACGCGCGGCCAGGCCACCGCGGAGAAGGTGCAGATCGCCACCGGCTTGCAGGCCGGCGAGCAGGTGATCACCGAAGGCGCGGACCGCCTCAAGGACGGCGCCAAGGTCATCCTGCCGGGCGACCGGCCGGCGATGGGCGGCGCGGGCGGCGCACGCCGCGGCGGCCGCGGCGCGGCAGGCCAGGGCGGTGCAGGCGCCGGTGCCGCGGGCGCGGCGCCCGGCACCGCACCGGGTGCCGATGCGGGCGCGCCGCGCGGCCATCGGCCGGCAGATGCGGCCACCGGCGATGCGGCAGCGGCGCAAGCCTCGGCATCGGATGCGGCGGCGCAGGCCGAGCGCCGGCGCCGCTGGCGCGAAAACAAGGGTGCGGCATCCACCGGCGAGCGCCCGGCCGCGCCGCGCGACGGCGCCGCGCAATGAGCGAGGCACGATCATGAGTCCCTCCGCGCCCTTCATCCGGCGTCCGGTCGCCACCTCGCTGCTGATGGTGGCGATCGTGTTGGCCGGCTTCGTCGGCTTCAAATTCCTGCCGCTGTCGGCGCTGCCGCAGGTCGACTTCCCGACCATCCAGGTCCAGACCCTGTACCCCGGCGCCAGTCCCGAGGTCATGGCGCGCACCGTCACCGCGCCGCTCGAGCGCCAGTTCGGCCAGATGGCCGGCTTGCAGCGCATGAGCTCCACCAGCGCCTCCGGCGTGTCGGTGGTCACGCTCCAGTTCACCCTCGGCCAGACGCTCGACGTGGCCGAACAGGAAGTGCAGGCCGCGATCAACGCCGGCGGCTCGCTGCTGCCGACCGACCTGCCGGCGCCGCCGGTGTACGCCAAGGTCAACCCGGCCGACGCGCCGGTGCTGACGCTGGCGATCACCTCCGACACCATCCCGCTGACCGAAGTCCAGAACCTGGTCAATACCCGCCTCGCGCTGAAGATCAGCCAGGTCACCGGCGTCGGCCTGGTCACCCTGAGCGGCGGCCAGCGTCCCGCGGTGCGGATCCAGGCCGACAGCGACGCGCTGGCCTCGTACGGCCTCGGCCTCGACACGCTGCGCACCGCGATCACCGCGGCCAACGCCAACAGCGCCAAGGGCAGCTTCGACGGCCCGGGCCGCGCCTACAGCATCAACGCCAACGACCAGCTGGTCACGGTCCCCGATTACAAGAACATGGTCGTCGCCTACCGCAACGGCGCGCCGGTGCGCCTGTCCGACGTGGCGCGGGTGGTCGACAGCGCCGAGAACGTCAAGCTCGCGGCCTGGGCCAATTTGAAGCCCGCGATCATCCTCAACGTGCAGCGCCAGCCGGGCGCCAACGTGATCGCCACGGTCGACGCGATCAAGGCGCGGCTGCCCGAACTGCAGTCCGGCCTGCCCACCGCGCTGCGGCTCGACGTGCTGAGCGACCGCACCACCGGCATCCGCGCCTCGGTCACCCACGTCGAGACGGAACTGATGCTGGCGGTGGTGCTGGTGGTGCTGGTGATCTTCGCCTTCCTGCACAGCGTG